>NZ_JBFRPK010000007.1:0-48452 GCF_041471965.1 Vibrio sp. 10N.261.51.A3 | reverse complement strand
GCCGCGATGAACCTAAAAAAGGCCACCTAAAGTAGGCGGCTTTGGTTGATCTATTTAGATATTAATCTAGCTCTTTCTCTGCTTGTTTTGCTTTCTCTATCATAGGAGTGATTGTTGAGCCTTGAACTAGAATAGAGAACACAACAACGGCGTATGTCATGACAAGGATTATCTCTTTTACATCTATTGCTTTGTCTTCAATTACCCAGATACCTGAAGGGATCGAAAGTGCCATGGCTAATGCTAAGCCACCGCGTAAACCACCCCAAGTTAGAATCTTAATCGACCACGGGTTGTAAGTTCTAAAGCGTTTAAATCCGATGTAAGACAAGAAAACACTCAAGTAACGTGCACTCAATACTAGAGGGACTGCGAAAGCCATTAAGATCCAATCTTCTTGGTGGAATTTGAATAACAGCATCGACATACCAATTAGTAGGAATAATACGCCGTTTAAGAATTCATCTATCAATTCCCAGAAATGATCTAAGTGATCTTCACTCTCTTTTGAGAATCCGATAAAGCGAGTCCAGTTACCAATCATGATACCTGAGACCACCATCGCTAATGGTCCTGATACATGTAGAACTTCAGCAAACGCATAACCAGCAGTTGGAATGCCGATGGTTAATAGCAACTCCATCGAGTGGTCGTCGGTGTTGCTGATTAGGTAATGGAATACAAGACCTAAAACAAAACCGTAGACGATGCCGCCAATTGCCTCTTGAACGAATAGCATGGTCACACTACCGACGGTTGGCGCTTCTGTGCCGAATGCGATAGTAAATAGGGTTACGAAGATAACTAAGCCAAAACCATCGTTGAATAGAGATTCTCCCTCGATTTGAGTAGAGATTCTTCTGGGAGCGTCGAGTTTCTTTACTATTGCTAGCACGGCGATGGGATCGGTTGGAGAGATTAGCGAGCCAAAGAGTAGGCAGTAAATCAGATCAAATTGAATACCGATGAACTGGCAAAACCCGTACAGCACAAAACCGATAAAGAATGTTGAAAACAGCGTAGCACCTAACGCGAGTACTGTTATTTCCCATTTCTGGTCTTTTAGGTTTGGTAATTTGATTCCCAAACCGCCTGCAAATAGTAAGAATCCTAATATCCCTTTTAGAAGGAAATCTTCAAAATTGATACTGGCAACGGTCTCTGAGGCAATGTCTGCCAATTGGAACCAATTATTTTGTCCCGCAATGATAATCAATAGAGATAACATCATTGAGCCAGCTGTGATGGCGATGGTTGTCTGCATTTTACCAATTTTTGTATTCACGAAAGCAATAAGCATGGCTGCAGCGGACAAGAAGCATAAGGTGTAATAGACCGACATTGGGATTCCAACATGTAACAAAGTATGAATATGAATTTTCGTTGTCTCATGCTCAAATAGCAAACATTTTTTTGTCATGACTCAGTAATCAATTTCCTTTTTTAGACGTCTAGACTCCTTTTTAATGTGTGATAGGATGGAGGGATAATTAAAGGAATGAGGTTGTACCGTGGGAAGTAATGTAAGGCAAAAGATTGACGCTCTGTTGAAGCAACGAATTTTACTGATTGATGGTGGCATGGGCACCATGATTCAGGATTATAAATTGGAAGAGCAAGACTATCGTGGTGAACGCTTTGCTGATTGGCACAGTGACTTGAAGGGCAACAATGACCTTTTAGTTCTTACACAGTCTAAGCTTATCAAAGATATCCATATGGAGTATTTGGAAGCTGGGGCTGACATCCTCGAAACCAATACCTTTAACGCTACAACCATCGCTATGGCCGACTATGATATGGAAAGCCTTAGTGAAGAGATTAACTTTGCTGCTGCCAAGCTTGCTCGTGAAGCAGCTGATGAATGGACTGCAAAGACCCCAGATAAACCTCGCTTCGTCGCGGGTGTATTAGGTCCAACCAACCGAACTTGTTCTATCTCGCCTGATGTAAACGATCCAGGTTACCGTAATGTTAGCTTTGACGAACTGGTTGAAGCCTATTCTGAATCGACTCGCGCGCTCATTAAGGGCGGTTCAGATTTAATTCTTATTGAAACTATCTTTGATACGTTAAACGCGAAAGCGTGTGCCTTTGCCGTTGAATCTGTTTTTGAAGAGGTGGGTATTGCTCTTCCAGTGATGATTTCCGGTACCATCACTGACGCATCAGGTCGTACCCTTTCAGGACAGACGACAGAAGCATTCTACAACGCCCTTCGTCATGTAAAACCAATCTCATTTGGATTGAACTGTGCATTGGGCCCTGATGAACTGCGTGAGTATGTCGGTGAGATGTCTCGTATCTCAGAGTGCAATGTTTCTGCTCACCCTAATGCGGGTTTGCCTAATGCATTTGGCGAGTATGACCTTTCTCCTGAGGATATGGCTGAACATGTTAAAGAGTGGGCTGAAAGTGGCTTCTTGAACCTAATTGGTGGGTGTTGTGGTACTACTCCAGAGCATATCCGTCAAATGGCTGAGGCCGTTGAAGGTGTAACGCCGCGTCAATTGCCAGACTTACCAGTTTCTTGTCGTCTTTCGGGACTAGAGCCACTGACGATAGCTAAAGAATCTTTGTTCGTGAATGTAGGTGAGCGGACCAATGTTACCGGCTCTGCACGCTTTAAGCGCCTTATCAAAGAAGAGCTCTACGACGAAGCCTTGAGTGTAGCTCGAGAGCAAGTCGAGAATGGTGCTCAAATTATCGATATCAACATGGATGAAGGGATGCTAGACGCCGAGGCGTGTATGGTTAAATTCCTGAATCTATGTGCTTCAGAACCTGAAATCTCGAAAGTACCTGTTATGGTCGATTCTTCTAAGTGGGAAGTTATCGAAGCTGGCCTAAAGTGTATTCAAGGCAAAGGCATCGTTAACTCAATCTCTCTAAAAGAAGGCAAAGAGAAGTTTGTTGAGCAAGCCAAATTAGTTCGTCGTTATGGTGCTGCTGTCATCGTGATGGCGTTTGATGAAGTCGGGCAGGCTGATACTCGAGAGCGTAAAGTCGAAATCTGTACCAATGCCTACAACATTCTTGTTGATGAAGTCGGTTTCCCACCAGAAGATATTATTTTTGACCCGAATATTTTCGCAGTGGCTACTGGTATCGATGAGCATAATAACTATGCGGTTGATTTCATTGAAGCAGTAGGAGACATCAAACGCGATCTCCCGCATGCGATGATCTCTGGCGGTGTGTCGAATGTTTCATTCTCATTCCGTGGTAATAACTACGTCCGTGAGGCTATTCACGCGGTATTCCTATATCACTGTTTTAAAAACGGTATGGATATGGGCATTGTAAACGCTGGTCAGTTGGAAATTTACGATAATGTTCCAGAAGATCTGCGTGATGCTGTTGAAGATGTGGTACTAAACCGTCGTGATGATTCGACTGAAAGATTGCTGGATATGGCGACCGAATACCTAGAGCGTGCTGTTGGTAAGGTTGAAGATAAATCTGCATTAGAGTGGCGAACTTGGCCTGTAGAGAAGCGTTTGGAGCACTCTTTGGTAAAAGGTATCACCGACTTTATTGTTGAAGATACCGAAGAAGCTCGTGTTAATGCCTCTCGTCCTATTGAAGTGATTGAAGGTCCTCTAATGGACGGAATGAACGTTGTTGGTGACCTGTTTGGTGAAGGTAAGATGTTCTTACCACAGGTTGTAAAGTCTGCGCGTGTGATGAAACAGGCGGTTGCCCATTTAGAACCATTCATTAATGCATCCAAAGAAGTGGGCGCAACTAACGGTAAGATTTTGTTAGCGACCGTTAAAGGTGACGTTCACGATATCGGTAAAAATATCGTTGGTGTGGTTTTACAGTGTAATAACTACGAAATTATCGACTTAGGTGTGATGGTTTCTTGCGAGAAGATTCTCAAGGTAGCGAAAGAAGAGAATGTCGACATTATTGGCCTGTCTGGGCTGATTACACCGTCTCTTGATGAAATGGTACATGTTGCTAAAGAAATGGAGAGACAGGGTTTCAAGCTGCCTCTTCTGATTGGCGGCGCAACCACATCTAAAGCTCACACAGCAGTTAAGATTGAGCAGAATTATTCAGAACCTGTTGTATACGTAAATAATGCCTCGCGTGCAGTGGGTGTTTGTACTTCACTACTTTCTGATGAATTGAAACCCGCTTTCGTTGAGAAGCTGGATATCGATTACGATCGCGTTCGAGATCAGCACAATCGTAAGAAGCCTCGTACCAAGCCTGTCACGCTTGAAAGAGCTCGTGCCAATAAAGTTGCTATCGATTGGGATGCGTATACGCCACCGGCACCCGCTAAGCCGGGAGTTCACATCTTCAATGATTTTGATGTGGCAACTTTGCGTCAGTACATCGATTGGACTCCATTCTTTATGACATGGTCATTGGTTGGTAAATACCCTGCAATCCTTGATCATGAAGAAGTGGGTGAAGAGGCAAAACGTTTATTCAAAGATGCTAATGATTTACTGGATCGCGTAGAGAAAGAGAAGCTGCTTGAAGCGCGTGGTATGTGTGCCATGTTCCCAGCGAACAGTGTTGGTGATGATATTGAGGTGTATACCGATGAATCTCGTACCGAAGTTCTAAAAGTTCTACACAATCTTCGTCAACAAACAGAGAAACCAAAAGGCTTTAACTACTGTTTGTCTGATTACATTGCGCCAAAAGAAAGCGGTAAAGCTGACTGGATTGGTGGCTTTGCGGTTACTGGCGGTATTGGTGAGCGAGAGCTTGCTGATGAATATAAAGCTAATGGTGATGATTACAATGCGATTATGATTCAGGCGGTTGCGGACCGTTTGGCTGAAGCGTTTGCAGAATATTTACACAAAGAAGTGAGAAAGGACATTTGGGGTTACTCGCCTGATGAGGATTTGTCTAACGACGATTTGATTCGAGAGAAGTACCAAGGTATTCGTCCAGCTCCAGGTTATCCTGCTTGCCCTGAGCATACAGAGAAAGGCACGTTGTGGGAGCTGATGGATGTTGAAAAGGCAATCGATATGTCATTAACGACAAGCTACGCGATGTGGCCTGGTGCTTCAGTATCTGGTATGTACTTCTCACACCCTGATGCTAGATACTTTGCGATTGCACAGATTCAACAGGATCAAGTAGAAAGCTATGCTGATCGTAAGGGCTGGGATATGTTGGAAGCTGAGAAGTGGTTAGGTCCAAACATTAACTAGTTTGAATCTATGACGAGCTTTGGTTCGTAAAGTAAAAAAGAGAAAGGGTTGCTCAAGAGCAACCCTTTTTGTATCTGAGATTTAGTTATTTATCTGTTGGTGATAAACGCATTTTTACTCAAACAATTCTTGGTGCAGTTTTTGAATCGCCAACTTAGAAACAGATTCATCTAGCAAGAAACACAGGTTGTGTGGGCTTGCTCCGTAACAAATCATGCGTAGGTTGAAATCTTCAAGAGTGCCGAATACCTGCTTCGCATAGCCTTTGCTTTCACTCATGTTGTTACCAATCAGTGCAACAAGGCATAGGTCGTGCTCAATATCCACGGAACACAACTCTTCAAGCTCAAGGCGAGCGGCTTCAGGTAACTCAGGAGCCCCACCAGAGGTATCGGTTTGATCGAGTGTTAGTGAAACACTGATCTCTGAAGTGGTGATAAGATCGACCGAGATCTTATGTTTAGCAAGGATCTCGAATACCTTTGCCAAAAAGCCATAGGCATGGAACATATTAGCGCTACGTAGCGTAACCATGGTTTGGTTGCAGCGTAGGGCAAGCGCTCTAAATAGAGGAGAGCTCTCAACTTCTTGACGAATCCAAGTACCACCTAACTCTGGCGCTTTAGAAGAGCCGACAAATACCGGTATTTGGTGGCGTAGTGCAGGTACTAGAGTCGATGGGTGCAAGATCTTCGCACCAAAGTTTGCCATTTCCGATGCTTCACTAAAGCTGATCTCTGGGATAGGAGAAGCTTTAGGTGCAATACGAGGATCTGTGGTGTAGATACCTGGAACATCCGTCCAGATTTCTAGACCAATCGCCTGTACAGATTCGGCAATCAGTGCTGCTGAGTAATCACTGCCACCGCGGCCTAAAGTCGTGGTGTTACCTTCGCTATCAGCGCCGATAAAACCTTGGGTAACGACAACTTGTTGTTGGCAAAGTGGAATCAGTTTCTCTTGGGCTAGAGCGGCAATATCTTCTAGTTGAGGTTCGGCTTTACCAAAATCATCATTAGTACGCATCACATCTCTGATATCAAAGCGAACAGCAGGAGTGCCTCGTTCAGAGATGATCTGAGCCAAGATGTGTGTCGACATCAACTCGCCACATGCGACAAGGTGATCCGTCAGTTTAGTGCTTGTTTGGAATGATGCAGCCTCGGCAGCGCTCGCAATGTCATCAAGAATGCTGTGAACTTCTTTTTCGATGCTGATTGGATCTGCGAGTTGGTCAAGAATTGCGTTATGAATCTCCGCTAATTGCGCCATTAATTCCTGACGACGTGCTTTATCTTGAACACCATTTGCCAGTTCAACCAGCAAGTTAGTGACACCAGAGCATGCACTACTCACGACCAGTTTCGTGTTTGAGTTGTTTTCAATAATGGCAGCACAACGGCTCATTGCTTCAAAGTTGGCAACACTTGTTCCACCAAACTTAGCGACATTAAAAGAACCAGCTACATTAGATGCACTCACGATATATCTCCCACGACTTCCTAAAATAAAATTACGGTTGGGTAATCCAACGTCCGATGTTTTTCGAAGAGAGTTTTAGAGCAAAAAGAGAGGAATTATTAGAATAGTAACCTCAGAAGCTCTTCACCATATAGAAATGGCGACAGTTGACGGGATTCAGCCCGCTCAACCGATAATAAAGGTCCTGCATCCTTTTATTATCTCGGCACTGCTCCCCATAAATGTTTTGTATTGGAAATGCGGTTCCACAAAACATCTGCCTGGGCAGTGCTCCTCTTCTGCTAGATAGCCGTTTCATTGAACGTTTTTGTGGTAACAATGTCAATCCGTAACTTGAGATAATTGAAAAATAATTTTAACAATTATGTGACAGTGGTTTGACCTCAATACTTATGGCTAATTGCTGAGGTAATCAATTTGCTTTAGGGTGGATTGTTCACAACATTAACGTAAGGGATGTACATGTCTAATTTCACACTCACTACTGCTATCGATAGCTTTTATCCACCACACCGAACGTTAATGGGGCCTGGTCCTTCTGATATCTCACCTCAAGTGCTACAGGCTTTGAGCCGTCCAACCATAGGTCACCTAGATCCGCTGTTTATTGCGATGATGGATGAGCTTAAACAACTTCTTAAATACGCTTTTCAGACTGAAAACGAATTTACGATTGCCGTTTCTGCACCGGGCAGTGCAGGTATGGAGACCTGTTTTGTTAACTTGATTGAGCCTGGTGAAAAGGTGATTGTTTGTCGTAACGGTGTCTTCGGTGAGCGTATGCGAGAAAACGTGGTGCGTTGTGGTGGCGAAGCCATCCTTGTTGATGACGAATGGGGCAAGCCCGTTTCAGTTGAAAAGGTAGAACAAGCATTGGCAGAAAACCCCGATGCCGTTGCTGTTGCATTTGTGCATGCAGAGACATCAACCGGAGCGTTATCTGATGCTCAAGCTATCTCTGCTGTCGCTCGTCAGTTTGATGCGTTAACGATTGTTGATGCAGTGACATCATTAGGTGGTGTGCCATTGCTGGTTGATGAGTGGCAGCTTGATGCGGTTTATTCTGGCAGCCAAAAGTGTCTGTCTTGTGTGCCAGGGCTATCTCCAGTGACTTTCTCTCAGCGTGCGGTTGATAAAATGAAAGCCCGTAAAGCACCAGTGCAAAGCTGGTTTTTGGATCAAAGTTTAGTATTAGGTTACTGGAGTGGAGAAGGTAAGCGTAGCTACCACCATACCGCACCCGTGAACAGCCTTTATGCTCTGCATGAGTCGCTGGTTTTGTTGAAAAATGAAGGCTTAGATAATGCGTGGTCTCGTCATCATGCGATGCACCAAGAGCTTAAAGAAGGCGTAGAAGCTCTAGGGTTAAAGTTTGTGGTTGATGAAGAGAGCCGCCTGCCGCAGCTTAATGCACTTTATTTCCCAGAAGGAATTGATGAGGCTAAGATCAGAACGCAGCTTTTAGAAGAATATAATCTTGAAATCGGTGCTGGGCTTGGCTCTTTGGCTGGTAAGGCATGGCGTATTGGTTTAATGGGTTATGGCGCTCGTAAAGAGAACGTCGCGTTGTGCCTAAAAGCGCTAAAAGATGTTTTGAAGTAGCTGCATGAACTGAAATTAAAAAGAAAAGCGCACGAGAGATCGTGCGCTTTTTTGTATCTACCCCAAGCTCCTACTGCCTACTAAGTGAAGCTTGCGTTGCGAATTCTTAACATTATTCTGCAGACGAAACGTTATCTTCTGCTTGTGACACTTTCTTATACTGAACCTTTGAAAAGTCTCTGTTAGGGAATAAAAAGTTCGCTTCGCTACGAATTTGCTCTGCTTTACTTTCTTCTCCTAGGCCTTGATACGCCAGAATCAGATTGCTGTAGAAAGCCGGTCTTGGTTTACTCTTTATGATCTCCAGTGACCAATCGATGTAAGGCTGTATAAGGCTCGGGTCGGCTTTGTAGAGGCCGATATTAAGGTAAGTGCTGTATATATCCCAATCGTAGCGATCTTTCCACACTACTGGGTTCGTTACCTGCTTAAGAATGTCCGGATTTTTCGGCTTAGATTGTTCAAACTTAGTCAGTACATAGTTGGTGTGCAGGGCGCTCAACATATAAAAACTGACCAAAATAGGGAGCACTAAGCTCAACACTCTAAATAGGGTCTTGCTAATGATACTGAACGACTGTTGATAATGTCGGGAAGAGCGCTGATCTACCCAGTAAATCAATATAATGAATGTTATCCAGTGAATCGCCGAGTGGTAAAAAGGATACTCAAGTTGAGAGTGCAAAAGGATTGGGATAAATAACGCGAGCAGGGCTAGACGTGTTCCCTTTGCTGAACTTGTTATGCGTGACATCACCAATATTGCAGCAATCAAGATTCCGATGATTGGTACAATCCCCCCTTCAACTCCCCAAAACAGGAACTCATTGTGCGGGTGATCCATTGAAGGAAGACCTGGATGATAGTTCGAGTTGAGTTGATGTTGGCGAGCTGTATATAGCGTGTATTCAGACTCAAATTTCCCGTAACCATAACCTGTAAATGGCTTTTCGATCATCATATCTAAAGCTTGCGGGAACGTATAAGCGCGCGGGCTTTCTAGGTTCGCTTTCTTGCTAGCGAGGCTATCAGTCGCACTTAGGCTGATCACCGAAAAAGCGACGACGACACCGACGAGCACTGATGCGCACCATCCGTAGAAGCGTTTCTTGGTCGAGAACTTGTATAGATAGGGCAGAATGCAGATAAACCCAATGACAGCGGCCAACCATCCGGTACGTGATGCAATGATGATCAGCAAGGGCACGGTTAAGGTTGGAGTTAAATACAGTAGGAATGATTCGCTGATCTTATGGTTATATTTAGCCGGCTGCCTTGCTAAAAGGTAAGCGGACAGCACAAAACCAGTAGCAAGAAAGCTTGCCATTACATTCGGTTGTTGAAATATCCCATATGGTCGGTTTGCAGCAGTGTTGTAGCCAAATAGGTTGCCAGGTTCTAATAAGAAATATTGCACATAGCCAAATAGTGCTTGTATAACAACAGCAAGTACAATGAACCACAACATACGTTGCTTGTGTTTATTGCTGAACTTAAATTGCTGCAGCACCACAAATAAGGCAAAGCCCGCCCACAATCCAAGCAAGCGTCCTGACGCTCCTTGAGGTGCAGCATTGCTGTATAAAATGGGTAGCGTGAGTATGATGCAGCTAATCAACAAGCCAATTGTTAATTTGGAATACTTGAGTACTCGATTGGTCGCGAGTTGGTAAAAGCCAATCGCTAGCGTGAAGCTTAGCGCTAGCCAAGTGGTAGGGTTAAAGGATAGAGCAAGGCCCGAACCACCAGGATTCGGCATAAAAAAATGCATAGCTAACAAGAATACAACAGCTAAAGAAGCCAGAAATGCTTTGTTGAGTGGTAGCTGAGTGACCTGATTTTCTAGCTGAGTACCGCTAGTGTGTATTGTTGCCATAAATCCCTAACCTTATAAAAACAGAGCTTGTTCCTTCTGAAACAAGCTCTGTTACTTTAACATTTTTCTGTCTGCCCGCAGGGCGCTATTTTACACCTACTTCAAATTTAACATAGGCTTAAGGAAGCGAGCAGTGTGTGAACCTTCGACTAACGCCACATCTTCAGGTGTACCCTCTGCAACAATCTCACCACCACCTTGCCCACCTTCTGGGCCAAGATCTAGGATCCAGTCTGCTGTTTTAACGACATCTAGGTTGTGCTCAATCACGACAACTGTATTACCGTGATCACGCAGTCTATGTAATACCGTCAGTAGCTGCTGGATATCGTGGAAATGAAGGCCTGTTGTTGGCTCATCGAGAATGTATAAGGTTTTTCCCGTGTCTCGTTTAGACAGTTCACGCGCTAATTTAACACGCTGAGCTTCACCACCAGATAAGGTTGTAGCTGCTTGCCCTAAGCGAATGTAAGAGAGGCCAACGTCCATTAAAGTTTGCAGTTTACGAGCGATAACAGGTACCGGGTTGAAGTATTCACGAGCATCTTCCACAGTCATCTCTAGAACTTCGTCAATGGTTTTACCTTTGTAGCGGACCTCTAGAGTCTCACGGTTATAGCGCTTACCTTTACACACATCACAAGGCACATACACATCGGGTAAGAAGTGCATCTCTACCTTGATTACGCCGTCTCCCTGACAAGCCTCACAACGACCACCACGAACGTTAAAGCTGAATCGACCTGGCTTGTAACCACGAGAACGTGATTCCTGAGTGCCCGCGAATAGTTCACGAATAGGGGTGAAAATCCCTGTGTAGGTCGCAGGGTTTGATCTTGGTGTACGACCGATAGGGCTTTGATCTATGTCGATTACCTTATCAAAATGTTCTAACCCTTTAATCTTTTTGTGCTTTGCTGGAACTGCAGTCGTGGCACCGTTTAATTGAGTGTGGGCGACTTTAAAGAAGGTATCGTTGATAAGCGTTGATTTACCCGAACCTGATACGCCCGTAATACAACTGAACAAGCCAACAGGAATTGTCGCGGTCACATTCTTTAGGTTGTTCCCCGTTGCGCCAACGATCTCGACGACCTTTTTCTTGTCGATAGGCGTTCTCTTTTCAGGCACTGCAATTTCTTTAGCACCGCTCAGGTATTGGCCTGTCAAAGAGTTCGGGTTTTCGATGATGTCTTGCATGGTACCTTCTGCCACCACGTGACCACCGTGCACCCCTGCTCCTGGACCGATATCGATAACATGGTCAGCACAACGAATTGCATCTTCGTCATGTTCCACAACAAGTACCGTATTACCTAAGTCTCTCAGGTGAATTAAGGTTTGCAATAGACGTTCATTATCGCGCTGGTGGAGACCAATTGATGGCTCATCAAGTACATACATAACGCCAACTAAACCGGCACCGATTTGGCTCGCCAAACGAATACGTTGCGCCTCACCACCAGACAGCGTTTCAGCACTGCGTGATAGGTTAAGGTAGTTCAAACCAACGTTGACTAAGAAATGCAGACGATCATTGATCTCTTTCATCACTTTATCTGCGATCTGCCCACGTTGACCGTCTAGCTTCAATTCTTGGAAAAATTGTAGTGCGTCAGCAATGCTAAGTTCAACGATTTCCGGAAGTGTTGTATCACCAATGAAAACATTGCGAGCTTCTAGTCTCAGGCGAGTGCCATCACAGCTAGAACACGACTTGGTTGAGATGTATTTGGCAAGGTCTTCACGCACCGCGCTAGATTCAGTATCACGGTAACGGCGCTCTAAGGTATTTAAAATGCCCTCGAATGGATGACGCTTAACTCGAATATCACCTCGGTCATTGATGTACTTGAATTCCACTTCAGTTCGACCTGATCCTTTTAGAATGATCTCTTGAGTCTTTTTCGGTAGAGAATTAAATGGCGCATACAGATCAAAACCATAATGTTCTGACAGCGACGTTAGCATTTGGAAATAGTAGTAGTTCTTTTGATCCCAACCTTTTATCGCACCTTCAGCAATGCTTAGGTTCTCATCTAAAATCACTCGGCTTGGATCAAAATACTGTTGAACACCAAGACCATCACACGTACCACATGCTCCTGCCGGGTTATTAAATGAGAACAGGCGAGGCTCAAGCTCTTGCATGCTGTAACCACATTTAGGACAAGCGAAGTTAGCAGAGAATACGATCTCTTCTTGATCCGTTTCGTCCATCCAGCCGACGACAGCGATACCGCCAGAGAGCTCTAATGTGGTCTCGAATGACTCGGCTAAACGCTGTTGAAGATCAGGACGAACCTTGAATCTGTCTACCACAACTTCAATGGTGTGCTTCTTATGAAGTTCAAGTGCTGGTGGATCGGATAGATCACAGGTTTCACCATCAATTCGGGCTCGGATAAAGCCTTGCGCAGCTAAGTTTTCCAGTGTTTTAACATGCTCACCTTTGCGCTCTTTGACAATTGGTGCCATCAACATCATCTTTGAGCCTTCAGGCAGTTCTAAGACCTTATCGACCATTTGACTGATGGTTTGTGCTGCTAGAGGGATGTTGTGGTCTGGACAGCGAGGTTCGCCTACTCGCGCATACAATAATCTGAGGTAATCATAGACTTCGGTAATGGTACCGACGGTTGAGCGAGGGTTATGTGAAGTCGATTTTTGTTCTATTGAGATAGCTGGAGATAGACCTTCAATATGGTCGACATCAGGCTTTTCCATAAGAGATAGAAATTGACGAGCGTAAGCAGACAGAGATTCAACATAACGACGCTGACCTTCTGCGTAGAGTGTGTCAAACGCAAGTGACGACTTTCCTGAACCCGATAATCCGGTGATGACAGTCAGTTTGTCACGTGGAATGGTTAGGTTGACGTCTTTGAGGTTATGCGTACGAGCGCCTCTAATTTCTATTTTATCCATCTCAATAGACCATGTAATTTTAAGTGGCTAAAGTATTACATAGAGTGAGATTTGTGCAAAGTTTTACTGGATAAAAAAACAGTAAACAAAAAGGGCGACTCAAAGAGTCGCCCTTTCTAAAATCAGTAACGTTAGTGATTAACCAGTCGTTATGCTTCTTTCTTGGTCGAGTGTTTACCTAGCTCGATTTGCTGCTGGTCTTTCTTGTATAGGTTTTCGAAGCAGTAGTTTGTTGCTTCGATATAGCCTTCAACACTACCACAGTCAAAACGTTGGCCTTTAAATTTGTAAGCCAATACACAGCCTGCTTTTGCCTGTTTTAGCAATGCATCAGTGATCTGGATTTCGCCGCCTTTACCTGGTTCTGTCTGCTCGATTAATTCAAAGATATCTGGAGTCAGAATATAACGACCAATGATCGCTAGGTTGCTTGGTGCTGTACCTTGCTCTGGCTTCTCTACCATGTCATCAACTCGGAAAAGGTCATCTTTGATCATTTCGCCAGAGATAACACCGTACTTGTGAGTCTCTTCTTCTGGAACTTCTTGTACAGCAACAATAGAACAGCGGAACTGTTTGTATAGCGCAACCATCTGAGCTAGCACGCCTTGTTGCTCGTTCACACAAAGGTCATCAGCAAGTACTACTGCGAACGGTTCATCGCCTACAAGTTCGCGACCCGTTAAAATAGCATGGCCAAGGCCTTTCATCTCACGTTGACGAATGTAGGTGAAGTTTGCCGCTTCAATCGTTTCACGGATATTAACCAATAGGTCTTCTTTATTGGTGCCGCTAATCTGGTGCTCAAGCTCGTAGTTTTTATCAAAGTGATCCATGATCGAGTGCTTACCACGTCCAGTAACGATGCACATTCCATCCATACCAGCTTCGATAGCTTCCTCTACACCGTATTCAATCAGAGGTTTGTTTACTACAGGCATCATTTCTTTAGGCATTGACTTGGTTGCAGGTAAAAAACGTGTACCGTAGCCAGCTGCCGGGAAAAGGCACTTTTTGATCATGATAAGACCCTTTATCTATAATAATTATTGATTCAACCTGAGTGGTTGATATTTCTGAGGGCAACTCTAGCATAAGTTATGTCGAAAATTCAGCAACAATAGCCATGGTTTACTAGAGCTTCCCTCAAAATTATCGTCAGACTAAGAGGTGGGTCGATTATGCAAGCAGGTTCTGGTTTGCCCATGCTATCGCTTGAACTCTATTTTTTACCGCAAGCTTACGGAATATTTGATAGAGGTGAGATTTAACCGTGAACTCACTAATAAACAAGTCATCGGCGATTTGTGTGTTTGAAGACCCGGATTGAAGACAGCGAATCACCTGGATCTCACGAATGGTTAAATCAACATTGGTTGGTGTGGTGTTGGTATTGACCATATTGCGATAATAAAACAACAGTTGATTGGTTACCTTCCTTGGCAGCCAGTTATCGCCATCAATGACTTCTTGAAGACCACGAGCAATCTTGTCCTTTTGTTCAGTGTTGTAAAAGAGTCCTTTTAGTACCCCATAGGTAAGAAGCTCTGAGGTTGGAAGTTGCTGGGGGACATTGAATAAAATGATTTCGTGATTTTTCCACATAACAGTCAGGTTAGGACAAATAATCAGTAGTTGTGGTACCTCTCTGTAATCGACGAGCAAGATCCGGTTACTCTGCTTTCTATCAACTAGCATTAATTCGTCGGGTGTCATTTTGTAGAGAACAATAGATAAATGCTTTTCTATCTCTTTTACATGTAGATAGGTATCGTTTGGGTCGATGCACAGAAAGTGTAAAGTGCGAGCGTATCTTGATTTTCTCATTGAAACGTCCTGTTTGAGTGGGATTAGATTCCACGTTGTCATGCAGGCTTTAGCTTCTCTAGCGCCTTGATAGTGACTTGCGTTGAATATCAATTATCAAAGTAAATGAGTGGTTTGTAAGTGGAGAAAAAAGCAACATCGCTCTGAATATCATGATTTGTTACGTTTTTATTCTTTGTAGTGAGGAGAGAATAGGAATGCGATTTATCACTGTAGAAAAGCATGCTATTCTTGTGCGCTAAAATTTTCTGAGACTATGAATTTAGACGGAGCAAATCATGGCTAGCCGTGGAGTTAACAAAGTTATATTAGTGGGTAACCTAGGTAATGACCCTGAAATTCGTTACATGCCAAATGGCGGCGCAGTAGCGAACATTACCATTGCAACGTCAGAGTCATGGCGTGATAAAGCAACTGGCGAGCAGCGTGAAAAAACAGAATGGCACCGTGTTGCTCTGTTTGGCAAGCTTGCGGAAGTTGCTGGTGAGTACCTACGTAAAGGTTCTCAAGTTTACATTGAAGGTCAACTTCAAACACGTAAATGGCAAGATCAAAGCGGTCAAGATCGCTACACAACTGAAGTGGTTGTTCAAGGCTTCAATGGTGTAATGCAAATGCTTGGCGGCCGTGCTCAAGGTGGTGCTCCTGCTCAAGGTGGCATGGGTAACAACCAACAGCAAGGTGGTTGGGGTCAGCCACAGCAGCCACAACAACAGCAACAACAATACAGTGCTCCCGCTCAACAGCAGCCAAAAGCACCTCAACAAGCTCCTCAGCAGGCTCAACCTCAATATAATGAGCCGCCAATGGATTTTGATGATGACATCCCGTTCTAATCCCTGTTTTTAATATATTATAAAGACAGTATTAAATTGGAAAAAGCCGCGTTCATCGCGGCTTTTTGTTACCTACAATTCTTAACGCTTTATTTACAACGTCAATTTATAGTATAAGTAGCAATACGGTATAATGTGAGTTGAAAAGGATTTCGTTATTCATGAGATATACCCCGACACTAAAATTGAGCACTCGATTGGTCGCATTTGTCACCGTGATAGTGATCAGCGCGATGTTCATTCTTTTTATTGGTGGCACACTTTCCTTTAAGCGTATTGGACAGGAATATTTAGACCATTATTTGGTTGGCATTGTCGACGTTGTAGATAAAGAGATGGAAGACCCTGACGCCGCGTATTCAATGCAGCGTTGGATGCCTAAGATGTTGCAGGCGAGCAATATTGTTGAGATGAAACTCTCGAACAAGACCGGCATCGTTTATCGTTTCAAAGATACCTCCCCACAAATTGATCCCAATCGTCTTTATGAGAAAAGCTTCATTTTAGAGCGTAATCAAGGCTACCGAATCGAATTTAAAGCACTTCCTCCTTATATTGGCTACAACTACTCAATGGAAGCGATGTGGTCAATTACTTTGGCTGTCGCATTGGTTCTGTTCTGTCTTGCTCGCGGTGTTCGTTGGTTGAAAGAACAACTCATGGGTTCTGAAATCTTGGAAGAGCGAGGAAGAATGATCTTGGCCGGTCAGGTTGAAGCTCATGCAAAGGGAGATGAGCGAGAGTGGCCTTATACCGCAAGCGAAGCCTTAGATGTATTGATTGAAGAGCTACAAGATGCTCGTCAAGAACGAAGTCGCTTTGATACCTTTATTCGTACCCATACTTTCCTAGATAAACTCACGGGAACGGCAAACCGAGTTTTATTCGATAATAAGCTGGAATCGGCACTGCATGAAAGTGGTGCTCGAGGCGGTGTGTTACTGATACGTATCGACGAATGGGAGCAAGTTAGTGATGCTAACGATAAGCAAACCACAGACGGCTTTATTATTGAAGTCGGTGAAGTACTGTCGAATATCGTTCAACGCTATCCCGATGTCATTTTTTCTCGCTATTACGAAGCGGACTTTGCTGTATTTATCCCTCATCAGGGCGCAAAAGATATTGCGACCTTGGCTGCTCAGTGTTTAAGGCAGTTAGATAAGCTAACTCCGCCAGAGCCTTTAGAGTCGGATAACTGGTGTCATATTGGTGTGACCATGTATACCGAAGGTGAGCGTCATAGCCAGATCATGGATGAAACGGAAACGGCACTAAAGAGTGCTCAGTTAGAGCGTATTAATAACTGGAGCCGTTACCCGAAAGAGAATAAGAATGAGCTTGATAGAGGCAGTGTTCGTTGGAGAACATTACTTGATAAAGCGCTGCTTCCTGAAAATTTAGTAATCTTTGCTCAGCGGTGTTATCTTATGCCGGAATCTGGTCAAGTTAATGAATTGCATAGAGAAATATTTACTAGAATTCAGGATCCTGACAAAGGTTTATTGAAATCGTCTCGATTTATGCCTGCGGTAGAGCAAGTGGGTTATCAAGCTCAAATGGACCAATCGGTTCTAAAGGTTGTGTTGAAATCGTTGAAAGAATCAACTCAACCTATCAACTATTCAGTGAATCTGAATGTTACCCCGTTTGCTAATAAACAGCACTTTAAGTGGTTTAGGAGTGAGTTGTTACAGCTCTCTGCTCAACACCGCTCTCAGCTTGCGTTTGAGTTTCCAGAAGGGCACTTGATTGCTCATCTTGATTATATGAGACCGGTGGCAAAGATGTTGCGAGGTTTAGGGTGTAAAGTTGTGGTTGGCCAAGCTGGGCGAACCATTGTTAGCACTCACTATATAAAGGATTTGAAGGTTAATTATATTAAGCTTCATCGAAGCCTAATAAAGAAAATCGACCAAAGGCATGAGAACCAACTGTTTGTTCGCAGCTTAATTGGGGCGTGTGGTGATTCTCCAACTCAAGTTATTGCCGTTGGAGTCGAGACAAAACAAGAAAAGAATACCTTGATAGAGTTAGGCATTAACGGCTATCAAGGGAGATATTTCGACGAAGAACAACAAATTATCCCTTTGCCTAATCAAGCAGAAAAAGCCGCGAAAGCGGAATCTGTTGTCAAAGTTGGACGAAGAAATCGATGGCGTAAGAGTAGTAGTTAAGAATGAATTTTAAAGCGATTTTAGACAAAATAAAGCCAACGAATAATAAAGGTAGCTCGCAAGTTGTCTTGCTGGGCAATGACGCCATTTATATTTCATCGACAGAACAAGATCCTCAAGTAGCCAGCATTCCCGTGGTTAATGGGGACTGGGAGAGTGCGCTAAAAAAATCGCTTAGCAGTGAGGCGTTTACCAGTAATAGCGTCCAACTGATTGTCTGTGCTAACTACTACCAAACCTACCAAATTGATAAACCGGACATTCCAGAGAGTGAATGGTCGGTAGCACTGCCTTTTTTACTCAAAGATCTTGTTTCAGAAAGAGTCACGGAAATTACTGCGAGTGCGGTCGCGTTACCAACGTCGAACAAGCTGCAAGTATATGTCCTGCCTAAAAAGCTGTTGGACAAGCTTTTGAATATCACTAATTCGGCTCAGGTTGAATTAATAGGTGTTGCTCCTGAAGATGAAATCTGGGGTTACAGTGCAGGCGAACTGTCTAATTTCATTCTTTTACAACGTAGCGTCAATTCACACTTTAAATTGGGTGCGTTTGTCGAAAATACCGTTTGTTTTCAAAGAACCATCCGCAGTGTTGTGCCACCTTTAACGGGTGTTGCGTCAAGTGCTCTGCAGTTAGATGGCCTCGCTTTAGAGCTTCAACGCTCGATTGATTACCTTTCTTCTCAAATTAAAGGCACCCAGCTTCACCAGCTTAAAATCTGTTGTGACGAAGAAGATGAAGCAGAGTTACAAAGTGCCTTAAACAGTACATTGAGCTCGACAGTTTCACTGTTGGTTGAAGGTGAGCGTGATAATTCAGAGAGTTTGTTGCTTAAACTTGCAGCTGAAAAAGAGACGTTTAAGGTCAATCTTTACCCTGAACACCTTAAGCCTAAAAAAGAATATTTTACGCTGACCAATGTTGTTGCGAGCTGGGGAGTAGTTTGTGTTTTGATGCTTGGTGGTTACTTCGCAATGCAGTATCAAGTTTCTAATCTAGATAAAGAGCTTACAGCCCTGCAACAAGACTCGAATCAACTTAACAAGCAAGTTAACCAATTGAATAGTAAGTTAACTCAGCATAAACCGTCTCCAGAGAAAGTCGCGGCGGTTGCGCGTCTCAAACGTGAGACTGAGGCTAAAAAAGAGGCTTTGAAGGCTGTTGGACAATACGACGAATCCCAACAAGTCGGGTATTCTGGCGTCATGAATTCCTTAGCTAAATTAGGCCGAAATGACATTTCTCTTTCGCACATCTACATGACCCACGATACTTTAGATCTTAGTGGCTTGGCTCGTAACGCAAATGTCGTTCCGAACTGGATTGGTCAGTTTAAAAGTGAGCTTAATTTAGTCGGACGCACTTTTGAAAAACTAAAAATTGGCCGTAATGATCAGGATGTGGTGACGTTTGAGCTAAGTACTCGTCGGGAGAGTAAATAATGCAGCAGTGGAACCAGCTGAGCGATAAGTTTCTTGCATTAAGTCAAAGAGAAAAATGGCTACTTTTTGTGTGTGGTTTTGTTGGCCTATCGATGTTGTTGTTCACCTTATTGGTTGAGCCTGCGTATCTCGATCTACAAGCTAAAAATGCCAAGGCGAGCAGCCTGACTCAATCGAATCAAAGGCAGCAAGGTGAGTTACTTGTTCTGCAAGCTCAGTTAAACAAAGACCCAGACAAAGAAATTAATCGAGAGTACAAAAAGCTGCTGGTGGAGAGCCAAGATCTCTCTCTTCAGCTTTCTCAGATTGTTGATGGATTAATCACACCTTCTCAAATGTCGCAGTTACTGGAGAGCGTTCTTAACGCCGGTAATGGACTAAAGCTTGAATCGCTAGAGTCATTAAAACCAGAAGCGATTTCGAACAATAAAGAGACCAGCGAATATTCAGGCTACTTTCTTCACCCTGTAAGAATGGAGCTAACCGGCAGTTACTTTGATATCTCAGCTTACCTTCAAGCACTTGAGTCTCTACCTGTGAGTTACTACTGGCGCACATTTGAATACTCAGTAGAAGAATATCCTAAAGCTCGACTGGTGTTCGAGGTTTACACATTAGGTACTAGACAGGAGTTTATCGGTGGTTAGAACTCTTTTGTTGTCCTTGCTATTTAGTAGCTCTTTTGTGTGGGCTGAGCAAGATCCCACGGCGCCATTAGGCTGGCTTTCACCTCAACAGAAAACGGCGCCTGCTAAGAAAGCACCAACTCGTTATCGCTTGCCTTCTTTAGAAAGCATCGTGTGTAAGGGAGATACGCCTTGCTATGCGATTATGAATGGTCAGATTCTCGGACAAGGGGAAACGATCAGAGGGTACCGAGTTAAGAACATAGATCCAGAATACGTCACTCTGCAGAGAAGCTCTAAGCAGTGGAAATTAGAGATGTTCTCTTTAGATGTTAAGAATAATTAAGGTTAGAGTGAAGACATGCGTAAACTTGTAGTAGCAATCCTAGTGTCATCTTTAGTCGGCTGTTCGATGGGGCATAGAGATCCTGTTGAGATTAAAGAGTCTTTAAACGAATCAATTAATGAAGCCAATAGCAGAGCGCTTCATGAGCTGCCTTCGTCGGTTCAAGATGACCTTATGCCTCAGCTTAATTCTGACTCGATGTCTCCGGGGATGGAAACGGTTAAGCGTTTTCGTATTCAGGCAAAAGGCGTTGAAGCGAGAACTTTTTTTGCCAGCTTAGTGAAAGGTACGGAATATAGTGCGGCTATTCACCCAAGTGTGTCTGGAAACCTTACGCTTAATCTAACGGACGTGACGTTAGATGAGGTACTGGCTGTTGCTCAAGATATGTATGGCTACGATATTGAAAAGCGTGGCAAAGTGATTCAAGTTTATCCTGCCGGTCTTCGCACCGTAACGATCCCTGTCGATTACTTACAAGTTAAGCGTTCTGGTCGCTCACTAACGACGATCACCACCGGCACGATCTCTAACTCAGATTCGAATTCATCGAGCTCTTCAAGCTCGAACTCAAACTCGTCAAATTCATCCAACTCTTCTAACTCATCGAATTCGACATCGAATGGCGGAACAGAGATTGAAACGACCTCTGAAAGTGATTTCTGGCCACAGCTTGAAGCGGCAGTTGCTCACCTCATTGGTTCTGGTGATGGGCAAAGCGTAGTGGTAACCCCGCAAGCCAGTGTGATTACGGTTCGTGCTTACCCTGACGAAATTCGTGAGGTTCGAGAGTTCTTAGGTATTTCTCAGAAGCGTTTGCAGCGCCAAGTTATCTTGGAAGCCAAAATCATGGAAGTGACCTTGAGTGACGGCTACCAACAGGGAATTAGCTGGTCGAATTTGTCTAAGTCGATTGGCAGCGGTGGCGTTGTAATTGATCGTCCGGCAAGTACTTTACCGCCGTTAGATGCAATCAGCTCTTTGTTAGGCGGACAAACTAACGTAACGATTTCAGATGGCAGCTTTGAAGCAGTTTTGAGCTTTATGGACACTCAAGGTGACCTTAATGTTCTATCGAGCCCGCGAGTCACGGCGGCAAATAACCAGAAAGCGGTTATCAAAGTGGGTACAGACGAATACTACGTAACAGATTTATCAAGTTCGGTCGGTAGTGGTGATGACGCGAATGTCGCACCTGAAGTTGAATTAACTCCGTTCTTCTCTGGTATCTCTTTAGATGTTACCCCTCAGATAGACGATAAAGGTAGCGTGTTCTTACATGTACACCCAGCCGTTATTGAGGTAGAGGAAGAAGTGAAAGAGCTCAACCTAGGTTCCACGACGGGCTTGGTGCAACTTCCTTTGGCGAAAAGCTCTATTCGTGAGTCTGATTCAGTGATTCGCGCCAAAGATGGAGATGTTGTGGTTATTGGTGGGTTAATGAAATCAAATACCAGTGATGTGACCTCTAAAGTTCCATTCCTCGGTGATATTCCAGCCTTAGGTCATTTGTTCCGTAACACCAATCAGTTAACGCAAAAAACTGAACTCGTGATCTTGCTTAAGCCAACGATCGTGGGTGTGAATACTTGGCAAAATGAGTTGGAGCGTTCACGTGATCTTCTTCAGCAGTGGTTCCCTGATGAAGAGTAATTGCTTACTTTCTCAATATAGAGTGGCAGTGTCTCACTAAGCTAGGTCGTCGTATGTATCAAGCTCACTTTGGTTTTGAACAACTGCCATTTACCTTAACGCCGAATACCGATTTCTTCTATGGTTTAGCGCCTCATTTCGAAGCGATTCAGACGGTAATCTCGGCGTTGGGAATGGGCGAGGGCGTGATTAAGGTGACCGGAGAGGTAGGCACTGGAAAAACCATGGTTTGCCGGATGTTGGTCAATCACCTACATGACTGTACAGCTCTGATCTACTTACCAAACCCTGTGTTATCAGGGGCAGACTTGCGCCAGGCGGTTGCAACAGAGCTTGGTTTAGCTGTCGATAATGAAGCAACCTTGGTTGATAACATTCAGCATAAGCTCATTGAATTGCACAATTCTGGTTTAAGAGTGGTGGCTATTCTTGATGAAGCTCAGGCTCTATCGGATGAAGCGCTCGAAACATTAAGGTTGTTTGGTAACCTTGAAACGGAAGATAAAAAACTGCTGCAGATTGTTCTATTAGGTCAGCCAGAATTGGATGCTCGATTAGAGGCGTACCACCTAAGGCAGTTTCGCCAAAGAATCACATTTAGTTCGACACTGAGACCGCTGAATCTCGATGAAACGGTGGCTTATATTGATAATCGAATCGCTAAATCTGGTGGCAGTCCTGAGTTATTCAGCTTGAATCAAAAAAAGGCGATCTGTCGTTCGTCGTTAGGTATCCCTAGATTGATAAACCAACTTTGCCATAAGGCTCTATTGCTTTCGTTCA
Source organism: Vibrio sp. 10N.261.51.A3 (assembly GCF_041471965.1). NCBI lineage: Bacteria > Pseudomonadati > Pseudomonadota > Gammaproteobacteria > Vibrionales > Vibrionaceae > Vibrio > Vibrio sp. 10N.261.51.A3. The sequence continues at coordinate 25,682 of NZ_JBFRPK010000007.1, read as the reverse complement.
GTGAAGATAAGAAAAGTATCGACAACCAACATCTTTTTTCAGCTATGCATGAAACGTACGATGTGTGTAAGCCTAAATTTAAAACGCCAATACTGTGGGGTTGGAATTAATTATGAGCGTCATTAACAACGCCTTGTCTGAATTGGCAAAGAAAAAGTCAGCGACTTCGATTGAAGCCGCACTCGTACCTAAAGTAAAAACGCGTTCCCCCCTAGTTTGGGTTGTTGCAGGTTTTACTTTGAGCTTAGCGATGGGCGGTTGGGCGATATCGCAAGGCCCTGTGATTGATCAGTCTATTGTTGAGCAGTCAATCTCAACTCGAGATTTACAGGTTCAAGTCTCTGTCGTTGATGATTCAAATGGCATTCAGGAAGTTGCTCAACCTATCTCATCGCCAACTAAGAAATTGGTGACACTAGACTCTGCGATCCTTTCAACAGAAAACACTGCGATGGCAAAAAGCGCTCAATCTAAGCCTAGTGTTTCCGAATCAGTTGTTATGTCTGCCCCAAAAGCGACAAAACAACAAACACCGGCTAAACCTCTAAGCACGCCTAAAACGATTAGGACTGACATCCCCCAACCAGTTTACGTTGCTAGTGTGGCCAAAAAAGATCCTGCGTCTATCTCTAATGAGCCTGTAGCCTCTGGTGATTCAGAAAATAGCGGAATGTTGATCGAACAGGTTGAGTTAACTCCGGAACAGCTATCTGTGAATGCACAAGGTCGAGCTCAGAAAGCGCTTGATGCGAACGATCTTACTGGTGCGTTGAAGGGCTACACTGAAGCTCTACGCTACACGCCACGAAATGAAGATGTCCGTCAGAAACTTGCGATTCTCTATTTTGGTAAAGGCGATACTCGCAAAGCCTATGAGCTTTATCAGTCTGGAATTAAGCTCAACATCAACAGTGAAAAATTGCGATTAGGGTTATCTAAACTGCTGGTTAAAGCGAATCAATCAGAAGCGGCGCTGAGCCCTTTAGTACACATGCCTCCGCATCCAACTCAAGAGTATCTAGCAATGCGTGCGGCGTTGAGCCAAAAATCACAGCAAGAAGAAATCGCACTCGAGAGTTACCAAAAGTTGGTTGAGGTCGATTCAGATAATGCTCGCTGGTGGTTGGGCTTAGCGATTCAGCAAGAACGCCAGTTAGACTTCGCTGCAGCAAAACAATCATATCAAGGTGCGTTGACTAGAGTCGGTATCTCATCTCAATCACAAAGCTTTGTGCGTGACCGGTTAAAAATACTCAATGCTTTAGAGGAGAGCGGCGATGCAAATTAGATTAAGAAAAAGACTTGGTGATTTGCTTGTCGAAGAAGGCATTATCACTGAGGCTCAAGTTGAACAAGCACTGGCCGCTCAGAAAAGTACTGGGCGTAAGCTCGGTGATGCGCTAATTGAGCTTGGCTTCTTGTCAGAACAGCAAATGCTGAGCTTTTTGTCGCAGCAGTTAGCGATTCCTCTTATTGATTTAAGCCGAGCCGTTGTCGATGTTGAAGCAGTACAGCTTTTACCCGAAGTACATGCTCGTCGCCTTCGTGCATTGGTTATTGGACGCCAAGGTGACACTTTGCGTGTTGCAATGAGTGACCCTGCGGATCTGTTTGCCCAAGAGTCTTTGCTTGGTCAGCTCGGCGATTACGCGCTGGAATTCGTTGTTGCTCAAGAAAGGCAATTGGTTGATGGCTTCGATCGCTATTATCGAAGAACCAAAGAGATTGCCTCGTTTGCTGAGCAACTTCACGCTGAACACCAAGTTAATGATGCCTTTGATTTCGATATCGCTGAAGAAGACAGTGATGAAGTTACCGTCGTTAAGCTGATCAACTCACTATTTGAAGATGCTATTCAGGTTGGTGCTTCGGATATCCATATCGAGCCAGATTCAAACGTATTGCGTCTTCGTCAGCGTATTGATGGTGTGCTGCATGAAACATTGCTGAATGAAGTGAATATTGCTTCAGCACTTGTACTGCGCTTGAAGCTGATGGCAAACCTCGATATTTCAGAGAAACGTCTTCCTCAAGACGGCCGATTTAATATCCGAGCTAAAGGTCAGTCGGTTGATATTCGTATGTCGACCATGCCAGTACAGCACGGTGAATCAGTGGTTATGCGTCTTCTTAACCAGTCAGCAGGCCTACGTAAACTAGAAGAGTCGGGCATACCGAGTGATCTGTTGGTTCGTCTGCGTCAACAATTGCGCCGTCCACATGGCATGATTTTGGTTACCGGCCCAACCGGCTCAGGTAAAACAACAACCTTATACGGCGCGTTAAGTGAATTAAACGAACCGGGTAAAAAGATCATTACTGCGGAAGACCCGGTGGAATACCGCCTACCTCGTGTGAATCAAGTTCAGGTAAACCCTAAGATCAATCTCGATTTCTCTACTATCTTGAGAACCTTTCTACGTCAGGATCCCGATATTATTCTTATCGGTGAGATGCGTGACCACGAAACCGTTGAGATAGGCTTGAGAGCTGCACTGACCGGCCACTTAGTATTAAGTACGTTACATACCAATGATGCGGTAGACAGCGCGTTGCGTATGATGGATATGGGTGCTCCGGGTTACTTGGTCGCGAGCGCTGTTCGAGCAGTAGTCGCACAGCGATTAGTTCGTAAAGTGTGTACAGATTGTAAGGTTGAGGATGAGTTAGATGAACCTCGCAAGCAATGGCTGAGCGTCCGTTTCCCTAACCAAGTAGGTGTGCCGTTTATGAAAGGCCGTGGTTGCCAGAACTGTAACTTAACCGGTTACCGCGGGCGAATTGGTGTATTTGAAATGTTGGAGCTAGAGCAAAACATGATGGATGCACTGAGAGCTAATGATGCGGTAGGTTTTGCTCAAAAGGCGAGACAGTCTGAAAACTATAAACCGTTATTGGCTTCTGCGATGGAATTGGCTCTGCAAGGTGTCGTGAGTCTTGATGAGATAATGCATCTTGGCGAAGGTGATGCGTCCGGTGCCACTGACCCAATTTATCTGTAGGGGTAGAATGATATGCCAACGTATCGTTATGTAGGTCGCAGCTCTGATGGTAGTCAAGTAAGTGGGCAATTAGACGCGAATAACGAAGATCTTGCTGCTGAAAGCTTGATGAGTAAAGGGATCATTCCAACCTCTATCAAACTGGGCAAAAGTGGTGGTTCAGTCTTAGATATGGATGTATCGAGTCTGTTCTTTCCGAGTGTACCGTTAGAGGTGTTGGTTCTGTTTTGTCGACAGTTATACAGCCTAACCAAAGCGGGTGTACCACTATTAAGATCGATGAAAGGCCTCACTCAAAACTGCGAAAATAAGCAGCTGAAAGCCGCCTTGGAAGAGGTGGTTGCTGAGCTAACCAATGGTCGCGGCTTAGCGGCGTCAATGCAGATGCACCCAAAGGTATTCAGTCCGTTGTTTGTCTCGATGATTGGCGTTGGTGAAAACACAGGCCGTCTAGATCAGGCTTTACTGCAATTAGCTGGATATTACGAACAAGAAGTTGAGACTCGCAAACGAATTAAGACTGCGATGCGTTACCCAACATTCGTGATCAGTTTTATCTTGATTGCAATGTTCATTCTTAACATCAAGGTTATTCCACAGTTCTCAAGCATGTTTGCGCGCTTTGGTGTCGACTTGCCGCTGCCTACTCGTATCTTGATTGGTATGTCTGAGTTCTTTGTGAATTACTGGGGCTTAATGCTTGGAGTGATCTTTGGTCTTATCTTCGCTTTTAAAGCTTGGGTGAAGACAGACAAAGGCTTGGAAAAGTGGGATCGATTACGCTTAAAAATGCCGGTCATTGGCGGGGTAGTGAATCGAGCACTGTTGTCACGCTTCTCGCGTACTTTTGCTTTGATGCTTAAAGCGGGTGTTCCACTGAACCAGTCGCTAGCGCTTTCGGCGGAAGCTTTAGATAACCGTTTTCTAGAGTTGCGAGTTCAAGCCATGAAATCGGCCATTGAAGCCGGTAGTACGGTTTCGTCGACCGCGATTAACAGCGAAATTTTCACACCGCTCGTGATACAAATGATCTCCGTCGGTGAAGAGACGGGTCGTATTGATGAGCTATTACTTGAAGTGGCTGATTTTTATGACCGCGAAGTCGATTACGATCTGAAAACCTTAACCGCCAGAATTGAACCCATTTTGTTAACCATCGTTGCAGGCATGGTGCTGATTTTGGCGCTAGGTATCTTCTTGCCGATGTGGGGAATGTTGGATGCGATCAAAGGCTAGGGAATGCTAAATAACCTACAACGCTCACGTTTTGTTATTTGGACAGTGGTTATTCTTTTTCTTATTGTCGGTGTGCTTTCGGCATTCAAAACGGTAGAAGAAGAAGCGACTAACACGGCATTTATCGTCGCGAGCAAGCGGATTTTAGAGCAAGCCAATTTGTTCAAACAGCAGTATTTGTTATCGGGTGCTGGGCAAGAAGAAGGCTCGGAACCCCCAAAGATCTACAGCAGAACTGGGTGGGTAATGCCTATCCAAGGTACGGAGCGAGACTGTAATTATTGGCTGGATCAATTATATCCTCAAGGGAGCATTTTAGGGCTAAGCTCTCCAAGAGTTGAAGATAAAAGTGATAACAGACACTTTCACTGTAGTTATCATTATACTGATAAATATCAGGTAGATATATTACTTGAAAGAGAAAGGTTTAGTGTAAAAGCCAATATTTTGGCTTTGTGAAAATATTGACAGTTTTAGTATGGTTTTATACGTGCGCGAATGTATAATGCGCGTTAATAATTAGATGAGTAGGTAGAAAATGCTTAAGAATCAAGAGGGTTTCTCCCTTGTCGAATTAGTGATAGTGATCGTAGTTGTTGGTTTATTGGCGGTCGCTGCGTTGCCTCGTTTTCTTGATGTGACGGATGAAGCCAAGAAATCCAGTATTGAAGGCGTTGCTGGTGGTTTTGCGACAGCAGTACTGTCGGCAAGAGCACAGTGGGAAGCAGAAGCTAGGCCATCAGAGAAGATAGGTGTTGAAACATACAATACTGTAAATTATGATGGTGTTGATTTTTGGTTAACAAGATCAAAGAACAGTAACAACGTCGATACTGATTTTCGAGACGGCTATCCGTGGACTCTGAACAACAATTCGAGCACTGCGCCACAAGATATTTCAGATGAAACATGTTCTGAGTTGATGGAAAACTTGCTGCAAAACCCACCTAAAGTTGGTGCGGTTTCAGATGTCGCTAATGACTCAAATTACAAATATTCAGCGCAAGCGAATTCAGCTGATGCAACCTGTACTTACGTTCAATTAGAAGGTAGTACAGAACATGAATTTGTTTACGAAATTAAAACTGGTCGTGTGACCGTAACTTTGCAGTAAGTCTGCGTAAAATTAAACATAGAGAGAGCTTAACTATGAAAAGACAAGGCGGTTTCACCCTAATCGAACTAGTGGTTGTAATTGTTATTCTAGGTATTCTTGCTGTAACTGCGGCACCACGTTTCCTAAACCTTCAAGATGATGCGAAGAACGCTACTCTTGAAGGTCTAGCTGGTGCCATTCAAGGTGCTTCTGGCATTATTTATGGAAAATCTGCAATAGAAGGTGAAGAAGCACTGTCTTCAGCTCAAGTAACAACTACAAGTGGTAACGTTGATACGGTATTTGGTTACCCAGCAGCAACATCTACAGCTATCCAAACAATTGTTCAAGGTGTAGGTGCTGGTGAGGACTTTGAATTTATTAAAGTAAGCGGCGCTACGTCAGCATTGTTTGGTATTAACGGATACACTACTAACTGTGTCGTATACACTCAAGCAACAGCAGCTAACGTGGAAGCTACAGCTAACGTTGTAGAAGATGCAAACTGTGCACCGTAGGTTTTCAGTTTAGATTGAGGCCAGCACTTGTGCTGGCCTTTTTTCTATCTACTACACATAAATATCAAAACTATTCATATACATAAGATCGTAAGTCTCGTTATCTTGTATAATCAGTATTCGCTTGGCAGTTAGAGGCTCATTATGGATAACAGCCCCACATCCAAAGGCTTTACTCTGGTAGAGCTGATCATCGTTATCATTATCCTCGGTATTATTTCAACTTTTGCCGCGAGTCGCTTCGTTGGTACCTCTAGCTATTCCACTTTTACTGCGCAAGAGCAGGCCATTTCTGTAATTCGTCAAATCCAAGTCAATCGAATGCAATCGAATGTTTCCGCTGCTAATGACAGCTTTCGTCTTGCTATTAATAGTGATTGTTTAGGCTCTGTGGCCGCGTGTAACTTAAATCTTTCGAATAGCGCTCAAAAAACACAGGCCGATGCACGTAGTGATTATGTGCGTGAATCAGATATTTCATTTTCTCCAGCGAATACGGTTATCGACTTTGACCTGTTGGGTAACCCTTCAGTAAGCGCTGGCGTTAATATTACGATTAACTCAACCACTTCGAGCAATAGCGCCCAAGTCTGTATTAATTCTCAGGGCTATGTGCGTGAGGGGACTTGTTTATGATTCGCTCACGTGGATTTACTCTGATTGAAAGTATTGTTGTGATTATCGTCCTAGGCATTGCGATGGTCACAATTACCAGCTTTTTAACACCACAAGTGGCAAGTTCAGCTGAACCACAGTATCAAAACCGCTCAGTCGCGTTAGGGCAAAGTTTGATGAACCAAATATTGGCACGTGGCTTTGACCACAATAGTGATTTCAATGGTGGAGTCATGCGTTGTGGTGATTTTGGATATAGTAGTTGTACTGCACCCGACAAGCTTGGTGTTGACTTTGATGTTGATACCGGTGAGCAAGAGAATACGCCAGCAACATTTAACGATGTAGATGACTATATCGGTTGTTGGTACACAGATGCCACGGAATCAGCCTGTGTCTCATCAATTAAGTATCCGCTAGCTAATATCCTAGATGAAAATATTGAAGGCAGTTATGCCAATTTCAGAGTCGAAGTGTCGGTGTTGTATGATCAAAACATGGACGGAATTAATGATAATGCGATTGGCACGATGAAGCGTGTTGAGTTACAGATCTTTGGTGGTAACAATCGCTACAGCGTTATCGCTTACAAGGGGAACTACTAATGAAGCAACGTGGTTTCACCTTAATTGAGATGATTGTAACGATTGTCGTCGTTGGTGTGATTGGTTTAGCGATCGCAGGTTTTGTTGAGTACGGCATGAAAGGTTACGTCGACACAATTGATAGACAAAAGGTGCAAGTCAAAGGGCAGTTTGTTGTTGAGAAAATGTCGCGCGAGATAAGCCACGCGGTTCCTAACAGTTTTGATTCGAGCATCATACCGCCTTCAATTTTTCCTCAAAAGTGCCTTACTTTCTATGCTATTAAATACTCAGGCTTTTATCATCTAGATGAAGCGACGGATAACTTGAATTTTATTATCGGGCAAAACTCTCCAATACTCGACGCTGACGATTTTTTAATTATTAACCCAACCAATTACTCGGAGCTAGGGGCTGGTTCGACTAAGCGGATTTCGGTCTCAGGATTAGTTTCCACGAATAATGTCTTCACAGCACCATCTGTTAGCCTTAGCAGCCAGTCTATTGCTCAGCGCCATTATATTTATGACGGGAGCGCCTCGGTGAGTTACTGTTTAGTGAACGATACCATTCAGAATCAAGGTCTAATCCAGCGTAATGGAGTTACCGTTGCGGATAGCATCAATTATTCTGAAAGTAATTTTCGTTACGAAGAGCCAAGCCTACAAAGAGGTGGTGTAATTCACATCGATCTTGTACTTGAGCAAAACAATGAAGTAAGTGTTTACCAACAAGATGTGCAGGTACTCAATGCGCCATAGTAAATCATCTCAACAAGGGAGTGTTTTGGTCGTCGCGGTATTTGTTATCGTGGTGATGGGCTTCCTCGCGACTTCTCTAGTGCAAGTCCAATGGTCAAATCACGATACATTGACCCGTAAGCAACTTGGAACACAGGCTTGGTTGCTAGCACACTCTGCGAATGAGTGGGCACTTACTCAAGTGTACCCTTTGACTGTATCTCCCGCGGTTTCAACAAGTGTTAGTGCAGCGTGTGGTAACTTAAATTCAAATCAAGTGAGCAGTGGGATGTCGACTATCTGTACTGTGGATCAACTAACTTGCCAACAAATTGGTGTGTTAGATGGTGTTGGCTTTTTCAAAATTGAATCAACAGCCGTTTGTGGCTCAGGTATCAACCAAGTTCAGCGTATTCAAGAAGTGTGGGTGAAGGAGTCAATACGATGAAAGCATGTAGATATATTTTAGTTGCCTGTTTCTGCCTATTCCCTTTGATCGCGACAGCGTCGACTTGTAACGTAGATCCGAGCGGTGAATTTAAAATATCATTTAATATCAATTCCGCCCAGCTTGTTGAATCTGTGTTTGCAGAGCAAGAGCCCGGAAATAACCGCCCGGAATACACCATCTGGACCAATGATATTAATGAGCCTACGGTGGGAGATACGCCCTTTATTCGCGATCCTCGTTACATGGTTGGTGGGGGAGACTATAGTGTTCAACTGATTTATCAGCCGGGAGCGGGAAATGATGCCGGAACCGCAGACTACTACGTTGACGATGGGCAGGGTTTTACTTTTTTAGGCAATTACCCCGCAGACTTTAAAGGTATTCACCCGCAAAGCGTCGATATTAATAGTGGGGACAGTACTGAACTAGAATGTGACAGCTCGGATATCGAGCCACCGCCGGTTTATTCAAACGATGCTCAGTATGAATTTGGTATCGTTCAGTGCTCTGGTGGAGAATGTAAGATCCCACTGACTCAGTCTTATACCAACACGCCACTGGTGTTTGTGATGCCAACCATTGATTCAAGTGCCCCTGACGCGGATGCTCCTGCAACGTTAATGGTTACCGAGGTAAGCAAAACCGAAGCGACCATCAAGCAGATTAAGGCGCCAAAGAATGGCGGTGGTTCAGATTTAGATAGCCAACCGATAACAGAAGTCAGTTACCTTGCGATTGAGCCCGGTGTGGCCGATTTTAATGGCCATGAAGTCATAGCGGGTTATTTGAACACCGATGCAGCCAGTGCTAAATCAGGCTCAAATAGTAATGATAGAGTCCTTTATAGCGATTTTGGCGGAGCTGGCTTTTCTTCTAATCCGGTGGTATTGCATCAAATTCAAACTCGAAATAACAATGATAAATGGATGACCTCTGGCAAGGTTAGGCGAACCGATGAAACGTCATACATTGATTTGTTTTTGGAGCTAAGTGCTTCTCACCGCAGTAACGATGATTATGACGATGAGAAGATCGCGTTTTTAGCGACGTTAGCCACCAATACTAACCTTGATGTTGATGGTTTTAAGGTTCAATTTGCAAGAGGGTATGATACGCCAAGTCAAAGCGGTAATGACCCAATGTTGGATGGCTGTGAGGATAAGTATGCTACCACCTCTCTAACGAATATTGACGGGATCATAGCTAATAAACAAGAGAGGGCTGGTGGACACGGAGGCTGGCTACGTCGATGTAACATTAACACGAACCAAGTTAGCTTTGTTGTAGATGAGGACTTTAGAGACCGCACGCATATTCCGGAAGAAGTGGGTTACTTTGCGTTTGAGTTACCTGAGGTGGTTCCTGTTGCCAACGTGTGTAACTTGTTTCCCGAGCCCATTCAGAGTTGGACTGGTGTGAATAGCTCATTGACGGTTACCAGCCAGCAAACAAAATTTAGCGGCTGGTCTAATAACTATATTAATCAATCTTTAAAAAAGGTCTCTGAAGGCTATGAGCTCTTTAATGATAAATGGACAACAAAAGATGACTTTTTATTATTGGGTTTTGATGATGCGAGTGAGTTTTATCATATTTATAATTTTCCAGTGTGTGATGAACATCAATGTGATGTTGGTAATAATGATAGCCAACTTGAATTAAGAAAGATTAAAGGCAGTTACGTAACCTCTATTGCAGAAAAAAATCCATCAGAAAGTTTAACCATTACGGGCAAGGCTTCGGATATTTTGCAGAGCTGCGGAGCGGACTCAGAGATATGTTCTTACCAAATTAACGGTGAAACAATAGATGTTTTCATTGAGAGTAACTTGTCTAAGCTCGTTATCAACAAGCAGGGGAATGATTATAATCTAGTTCGAGTCGTCTTAGATGAAGACAGTTATATCTCAGATGTTAAAGTTAGTGGAGGGGCGGGTGTAGAACTGGTTTTTCCTGATAATTCCACGGTGACCTTTGATAATTATGAGCATGATGCAGGAGATTTGGTATATGCCTTTGAGGGCAACTCTCAAATAAATGTGATAACACGTATGAAGTTTAACTTGGCAGTTGATATACAATCTGACTTCGCTTATCCCATTATATACGCTCCTAAAGGTGAGGTCATATTTGACGTTGGGAACTCTACTTTCAAAGGATTTATTCTCGCAGATACTGTAGATTTAAATCAGACAGCTATTCATGGTGCCGTGACAGCGAGAGTCGCCGTGCTTGATAATGGTGTAACGATAATCAAACCTGATTATTCTTGTGAACCCCCAGTACAGCAAGGATTATTGGTTGTAGAACCTCAACAATTATATAGCCTAACCTGTGAGCGAATTCCGGTTGAGTTTCGCCTAGAAGAGAATGGCGAATTGGTCGACTCTAATGAGCAGTTTGAAGCGACGGTAACCCCAACGGGAACGCGATGGTGTACGGGTGAAGCTAACAATGCGTGTGAAACTCCGGATTATACGTTTGATGGTGGCATTCGAACCTTGTATTTAGACTCTGATACGGTTGGTAGTTTCAGTGTTGGGGGAGTCTACGATTCAGAGCCCGCAACATCGACACAAGTTTTTTATGTGCCCTATAAGTTTGATACAAGCCCAAGCCAAATACATATGAATGCAGCTCAAGACTCTCAAGAGTTAGTGGTAGAGGTGACGGCTCAAGCTTGTGATCAAGGCGTTGTTAGCCCAGTAAATGGCTATACTAAAAACTTATCATTTGATGCTTCTAAAGATTACTTTCTTGAAATGCCTACCCCTGAAGATGGATCACTTGATGACTTCTCAGTTACAGATCTAAATTTTGATAATGGTGGTGCTACAACTGAAGTAAATTGGAGCAATGTTGGGCAAGTTAATGTAGTTATCAATGATCCTAGCTTTGATTGTTCTGAAATTGAAGGGTGTCCTATTTATGAACAGCCTGATTCCGCAAGTTCGGGGTTGGTTGGTAGCTTTGTTGTCAAATCTAAACCTTATGAGTTTGCTGTATGTACTGATAGCGATTCAAGTGGAACGAGTACAGAATCCAGTAGTAGTGGCTTTGTTGCAGCGGGGGAGAGCTTTGATGTGGACGTGAAACCCATGATTACCGGAGCTAATGTAAATTCCGTATGTTCAAATAATGTAGGTGTTCCTTCGAATTATTTTGTGTCTCAAGCTTCGATCAGTGTTTCCCATTATTTAGACACACCAAGTGAGGGTGTACTTGGCTATTTGATGCCCGACACGATATCTCCGAGTATTTCAATTAGTGATCAGTCAAATGGTGGGTACCAACTTGATGGGTTAACCTACTCAGAGGTAGGAAGTTTTGAATTGGTTGCAATTGAAACGGGTAACTTTTATAGCACCATTGCCCCTCCAAATGGTGATTCAGGTGTCACTGGGTCTAAAACTATCGGCCGTTTTTACCCCAAATACTTCATGCAAGGTGACCCTGAGTGGAATGTTACAAATCAAAATAATATTGCGTACCTAAGTCAACCTTATGACTCTACAGTTCACCAAGTATATCCAATGGCATCAGGTGAAAGCAGTGTTGGTAACGCGCTTAACAACTATCAATTCTTTGCCCCGAGCCTACAAGCCAGTTTTGGTGTTCTAGATGATACAGCTGTCGATAATGGGTTCTTGCTGGATACTGAGGCAGGCACTTGGTCTACTGATCGTAAGCATTGGTTGTTGAACGATAGTGCCGCTGTTCTTCAGCGAGTTGTGGATTTAGATGGTGTTAGCCGCAGAGACACACCGTTTAATACGTCAGATGCTAACTCGACTACTACAAACTTTGGCTTAACAATCGAGGGAACAGATCCGGTGTCATTTACGGATTCTGACCCTGTTACCAGTTCGGTAGCTTTCCCAATTCAACCTCCAGCCCGCTATGGCCGAATAGCGCTAGATGATATTGGCGGTAATTCAGGTAGTACTTTGACGATTCCACTCCGTGCTGAGTTTTGGGATGGCAGTGACTTTGTTGTGAATGACTATGACGATCGCAGCACATTCAATGGCTCAAATATTTGTAAGCAAGTCATTTGGACCAGCAATGCAGTGAAAACTACATTAGCTTCACTTAATGGTAGTGGAAGTGTTGATGATGGAGAAGAAGAGGTCACAGCAAATCAAAATACGCCAGCAGGAACAGACGCGCCACGTGAGCAAGTTCGTCTGTGGTTAAGAATGGATGACTCTGAGCCTGATAGCGATGGCGGAAATAACATCTCATGTAGTGGCAGTGATCAAGATCAACCATGGCTACGTTACAACTGGCGCCAACTGGGTGATGAAGATCCATCCACCGTCGTCACATTTGGCATCTACCGCGGTAACGATCGTGTGATCTACCGAGGTGAAAGTGGCTTAACAGGTCAGTAATAATATAATTTTTGCCCCTTAAGTTAGGAATCTGTAAGAAATTGCGGGTTTCAGTCCATGTTTGCACGTCAATGCCTTGCCGTAACAGCAAGGCATTGGTACATTTAGTGCAATTTTTGTCTTCTAATTCTTGCAGGATGAGCGAAGAATATGTTTAAAAAACTTCGTGGCATGTTTTCAAACGACCTATCGATTGATTTAGGTACAGCCAATACCCTTATTTATGTAAAAGGCCAAGGCATTGTTCTTGATGAGCCTTCAGTTGTAGCTATTCGCCAAGATCGTGCGGGTTCTGCAAAGAGTGTCGCTGCTGTTGGCCACGCTGCTAAGCAAATGCTTGGTCGTACGCCTGGTAACATCTCAGCGATCCGTCCAATGAAAGACGGTGTAATTGCCGACTTTTACGTAACGGAAAAAATGCTTCAGCACTTCATCAAACAAGTGCATGACAACAGTGTGCTTAAACCAAGTCCTCGTGTTTTGGTTTGTGTACCTTGTGGTTCAACACAGGTTGAGCGTCGTGCTATCCGTGAATCAGCGTTAGGTGCTGGTGCTCGTGAGGTTTACCTAATCGATGAGCCTATGGCTGCTGCGATTGGTGCTGGCCTACGTGTCTCTGAGCCAACAGGTTCAATGGTTGTTGATATCGGTGGTGGTACTACTGAAGTTGCGGTTATCTCACTGAACGGTGTGGTTTACTCGTCTTCTGTTCGCATTGGTGGTGACCGTTTTGATGAAGCGATCATCAACTACGTTCGTCGTAACTACGGCAGCTTGATCGGTGAAGCGACAGCAGAGAAGATCAAACACGAAATCGGTTCAGCTTACCCTGGCGATGAAGTCGAAGAGATCGAAGTACGTGGTCGTAACCTTGCTGAAGGTGTGCCTCGTAGCTTTAGCCTAAACTCAAACGAAATCCTTGAAGCACTTCAAGAACCTCTATCTGGCATCGTATCTGCAGTCATGGTTGCACTTGAACAGTGTCCACCAGAGCTGGCTTCTGATATCTCAGAAAACGGTATGGTACTAACAGGTGGTGGTGCACTGCTTAAAGATATTGATCGTCTACTAACAGAAGAAACAGGTATCCCTGTTGTTGTTGCAGAAGAGCCATTAACGTGTGTTGCTCTAGGTGGCGGTAAAGCTCTAGAGATGATCGACATGCACGGCGGCGATCTGTTCAGCGAAGAATAATATCTAGTGTTAGGCTCTTTTCTTATCTAGTTTTATGTAAAGAGCCTAGGACCTTGTCTATAGGATCAAATGTAGCTCTAGGACCAAATATAGAATGAAGCCAATTTTTGGTAGAGGTCCCTCTCTACAATTGCGCCTGTTTTTTGCTGTAATTTTATCAGCCAGCCTTATGCTGGCTGATAGTCGTTTAGATGCTTTCTCAAATGTTCGCTATCTATTAAACAGCATGGTTGCGCCTATTCAATATGCAGCCAACTTGCCTCGCACTATGTTCGATGGTGTTTACGACCGTTTTAGCACTCGCAAAGGGTTAATTGAATCTAACCATAATATTAAACGAGAAGTCTTGCGTCTGAAGAGCGAGCTGATTCTGCTTGAGCAATATCAAGAAGAAAACAAGCGCCTTCGTAAGCTGTTAGGCTCGCCGTTTATCCGTGATGAGAAGAAAGTCGTCACAGAAGTTATGGCGGTAGACACTTCACCATATCGCCATCAAGTCGTGATCGACAAAGGTCAGATTGATGGGGTGTATGAAGGTCAGCCGGTGATCAACGAAAAAGGCATTGTCGGCCAAGTCACTTTCGTTGCTGCTCATAATAGTCGTGTATTACTACTCACTGATGCAAACAATGCGATTCCTGTTCAGGTTATTCGTAATGACATCCGTGTGATTGCTTCGGGCAATGGCATGATTGATGAGATCCAGCTAGAGCACATTCCAACCAGTACCGATATACAAGAAGAAGATCTGTTGGTGACATCAGGTCTTGGTGGGGTATATCCAGAAGGTTATCCAGTCGCCTATGTTACGGCCGTTGATTACGACCCGAAACGTGAGTTCGCTGTGATTAAAGCAGAGCCTGTGGTTGAGTTCGATAAGCTCAGATACCTGCTGCTTGTATGGCCTGATGAAAACAAACAGATGCAAGCGGATCAATCGAGCATAGAACAAGCATTGTTAGAGGGCGAAGATGGCCAATAGCGTTTTGAGAAGCAAGGTAGTAATTTTCTGCTCATTTTTAATAGCACTGATTCTGCAGACGATCCCTTGGCCTGGTAGCTTAGATTTATTTAGACCATCTTGGTTACTGCTGGTTACGTGTTACTGGGTTTTGGCTCTGCCACATCGTGTTAACGTAGGTAGTGCTTTGATTCTAGGCTTATTGTGGGACCTTTTGATCGGTTCTACTCTGGGTATTCGAGGTATGATGATGGCAATAGTGATGTACATTATTGCCATGAACTTCCTCGTTATTCGTAACATGGCGCTATGGCAGCAAGCGATGATCATTGCTGCGTTAACGGTGTTGTTTGAGGTATTGATCTTCTTTGGTGAATATTTGATCCAAGATGTCGTTTTCAACCCATTATCGCTATGGAGCGCATTGATAAACTGTATACTTTGGCCTTGGATGTTTTTATTAATGAGACGCGTGCGTCGCCATTGGCATGTGAGGTAGCGTGACAATGCAAAAGAAACATTTAGTTTTGGCATCCGGTTCACCACGCCGCAAAGAATTACTATCGCAACTCGGTTATGAGTTCTCTGTCCTTGTAACCGATGTTGAAGAGTGTAAACACGCTCAAGAAACCGCCGAAGAGTATGTTAAGCGACTATCTTTAGATAAAGCCTTAGCGGCATTGTCTTTATTAAAAGATAACCCTTCTGAAAGGCAGCATGTCGTTCCTAGTTCTGATACTGTAGATAATGGCTCTGATATAGTCGTTCTTGGTTCTGATACCGTCGTTGTTAGTCAAGGGCAAGTACTTGAGAAGCCCTGCGATTTTGCTGACTCTAAGCGTATGCTTACTCAGTTAGCGAATGAACGTCACCAAGTGATGACGGCGGTTTCTGTGGTTTCAGAAGAAAAACAAAGAACAGAAATCATTATTACCGACGTATGGTTTAAACCCCTCAGTGAAAAAGAAATAGAACAATACTGGCAAACAGGGGAGCCATGCGATAAAGCCGGTAGCTATGGGATCCAAGGTTTGGGCGGACGCTTTGTCACCCGAATCGAAGGTAGTTATTACGCCGTTGTCGGCTTACCTTTATTTGAAACGGACCAGCTACTGCAAGAATTCTTATAATTACTAACCTGAGGTGCACCATGAGTGCTGAATTGTTGCTGAACGTGACCCCGAGTGAAACTCGTGTGGCCATGATTGAAGGGGGGGCTCTTCAAGAGATCCATGTCGAACGAGATGCTCGACGCGGTATCGTAGGAAATATCTATAAAGGACGTGTAAGCCGTGTTCTTCCGGGAATGCAGGCGGCTTTTGTGGATATAGGCCTTGAGAAAGCAGCTTTTTTACACGCCTCTGATATTGTCCCACACACTGAATGTGTCGCTGAAAACGAAAAGAAACAATTTCAGGTTCGTGATATTTCAGAGCTTGTCCGTCAAGGGCAAGACATTGTGGTGCAAGTGGTCAAAGACCCTCTTGGTACTAAAGGTGCTCGCTTAACCACTGATATCACTCTACCGTCTCGTTATCTGGTATTTATGCCGGGCGCAAGTCATGTTGGTGTATCTCAACGTATCGACAGCGAGTCTGAACGTAACCGTCTTAAAAAAGTCGTGTCTCGTTACTGTGACGAACACGGTGGCTTCATCATCCGCACAGCAGCAGAAGGTGCAGATTCAAATGAGTTGGCACAAGATGCCGCATTCTTGAAGCGATTATGGCTAAAAGTATTAGAGCGTCGTGGTAAGCACAAGGCGCGTACTCGTTTGTATGGTGAGCTTTGCTTAAGCCAACGTATCTTACGTGACTTCGTCGGTACTGAGCTGAGCAAGATTCAGGTCGATTCTCGTCTAGAATATGAAAACCTAAAAGAGTTTACCTCTGAATACGTGCCTGAGCTGACAGACAAGCTTGAGCTGTATGAAGGTGATAAGCCTATCTTTGATATGTACGATACCGAGAACGAAATTCAGCGTTCATTGGATCGTAAAGTCGAATTAAAGTCTGGTGGATATCTGATTATCGACCAAACTGAAGCGATGACCACGGTTGATATCAACACTGGCGCGTTTGTTGGTCGTCGTAATCTAGAAGAGACGATTTTCAACACCAATGTAGAAGCGACTCAAGCGATTGCTCGTCAGCTGCGTCTACGTAACTTAGGTGGCATCATCATTATCGACTTTATTGATATGTTGTCTGAGGAACATCGTAAGCGAGTACTAACTTCTTTAGAGGCTGCGCTCGACAAAGACCGTGTGAAAACCAATATTAATGGCTTCACGCAGCTTGGTTTGGTTGAGATGACTCGTAAACGTACTCGTGAAAGTATTGAGCATATCCTATGTTCGAGCTGTCCTGCTTGTGAAGGCCGCGGCAGTGTGAAGACAGTTGAAACCGTTTGTTATGAAATTCTTCGAGAGATCACGCGAGTGAATCGTGCGTACGACGCCGATAAATTTGTGGTCTATGCGGCAGCTGCCGTAGCTGAGGCGTTAGAGGGCGATGAATCTCATGCGCTTGCGGAGCTTGAAGTCTTTATTGGTAAGCAAGTTAAAATCCAGGCTGAGCCTCTGTACATACAAGAGCAGTTTGATGTTGTTATGATGTAATGGAAATTTTGTGAGCTCAAGCGTTACTCTGATTCTACGTGCATGTTTATGGTTAGTGGTTACTCTCTTAGTAACGCTAGCCATTGCCGTTACTACACTGCGTGTAGCCTTGCCCAATTTAAACAAGTATCAATCTGAAATTGAGCTTTGGGTAAACCAACACTCCGGTTTTGATTTTTCGATTCAAGATGTGGGCGGTTTTTGGCGTAACACTCACCCCTCTATTGCTCTGCAAGGCGTTAAAGCTAGCCTCCCCAATGCAGAAGATGTGACCTTCTCTGTTGAGCGTGTTGAAGTCGAGTTTGACTTGATTCAATCGCTCGTGCAGATGCGCCCGGTTGTGGCCGATCTAGTCATGAATCAAATGTATCTTGATATCCGCTCAATTGATCTGTTTGCCGGACAAAATGGCAAAGACGAACCTACAGATCCCGAGTCTTCCAAGCGAGTGATACAAGAGCTCGATAATTTACTGCTAAAAACACTCGTCGATGTGACTGCAAAAGATTCTTCTATTCTTTATCACTCTGTTTCGGGTGAAGAACGTCAGCTCGATATAGAAACCTTAAAATGGCAAAATTCAGACAAACATCACCTTGCTGAAGGTGTGGTGAGTATCAAAGATGCCAATCTAAACTCTCTGTCAGTGAGTGCTAACTTTATTGATGGTGGGTCACTGACTGATGTGACTGGTGAGTTTTATGTCAGTGCCGACAGCATTTCTGTTAAGCCATGGCTTACGCATTATATGCAGGCGGAATCCGGCATTGAAACGGGTACTGTGAGCTTGAATAGCTGGCTTACGCTGCGAAATAGCAAGCCAGTGAGCGCTTATGTTGAGGTTTTACCCTCAGAACTGGCGTGGAACGAAGATGGCGAGCATGACCTCATGCTTGAGTCCGGTGTCTTTAAGTTGTCGCCGACTGATGATGGTTGGCAAGTAAATGGTCACTCACTAAACCTTAGAACGGATGACACACCTTGGCCGGAACTCGACGTAGCGTTCAAGTGGAATCAAGGTCCATGGCAACTCAACATTTCTGAGCTGGATATTGCGACTATTACTCCGTTGATTAAGCTGCTGCCTGACTCTGAACAATCAACCAAAATGATTAACGTATTGGCGCCGGGCGGCTCTGTTTCTGATATCCGTGTTTCCATGGATTCAGGTATCGAGAGTCTGCGTTATTCAGCGAGCTTCTCTGATCTTGCTATCGAGCAATGGAAACTAGTCCCAGGCTTTAGCCAAGTGTCCGGTAGCGTGTTTGGCTCGGCCTCGGAAGCGAAAGCAAGCCTGCATGTTATTGACGATGTATTCCCTTACGGTGACGTATTCCAAGCTCCTTTGAATATCAAACAAGGTCAGGTTGATATTGTTTGGCAGCAAGATGAAAACGGCTGGAGGCTTTGGTCTGACAAAGTCACGGCAGCCACGCCAGATCTACAAGTACTAGGTGCATTCCGCTTAGACTTCCCAAATGATGCGAGCCCATTTTTATCGTTCTACGGTGAAGCGGACGCTTACAATGTCGGCGAGACATGGCGCTATCTGCCAACATTAGCACTTGGACAAGACCTTACCGATTATCTTTCTACAGCGATTCAAGCAGGTAAAGCGGATACCGTAAAACTGTTGTGGCATGGTGAGTTGGCGCAATATCCATACACCAATCATGATGGTATTTTCCAGGTTTGGGTTGGCTTAGAAGATGCGAAATTCAGCTTTGATACCGCGTGGCCACTGATTACTGATCTTCAGCTTGATCTGTTGTTTGAAAATGATGCGATGCATCTGGATTCTCGCTCAGCTCAACTGATGGATGTGACGGCAGATCGAATCACAGGACGCATTCCTTATTTAGGGGAAGGCGGCCATATTGAAATTGAAGCTAAAGCGACGGCGTCTGGCAACGCAGTACGCGATTACATGACGTCTTCGCCACTGGTGGGCTCGGTAGGCGCAGCCTTAACCGCACTTCAAGTGAGTGGTGATGTCTCTTCTGAGTTCCAGCTGAATATTCCGTTTGATTCTGAAAAAGAAGCAAGAGCATGGGGTTACGCCGACTTAAGTGGCAACCATGTTGAGATTGAAGCGCCGCCAATGGTGCTCGAGAACACCACGGGTCGAATTGAATTTGATAATGACGTAGTGACGGCAAATGGCCTCGCTGCGGATCTGCTTAACCAAGGTATCTCGCTTGATTTTAAGGGCCTTAATGATGGTCCTGGCTATGCAGTTGATATTGATGTGTTAGGTGATTGGGACGTCAAGCCTCTAGAACCTTACATCGGTGAGCAATGGTTAAGCCGCTTATCAGGTCATGCGCAATGGCAAAGCCAGATTGATATCCAGCTGAATGATATCGGCTTTACCTACCAACTAGACTTACAGTCAGACCTAAAATACTTGGCGAGTGATTACCCATATCCATTGGCGAAAAAATCACTAGAAAGTGGCTCTGCAAGGCTACAGGCATCGGGTAACCAAGAGACGATTACCGCGCGCCTGCAATTGCCAAACACCAAGTACCAAGCTGAGATTGATATCACAGGCGACGTGCCTGAGTTAACGGCGACCAACTTAGTGCTTGGTCACGGTGGCTACAAAATTAGCCCGGTGGTGGGCCATCACGCCCTGATTCGTACAGACAAATTCAATGCCGATGATTGGTTATCGGTTGTAATGGAACCGGTAAAGCCTTCAACGGCTGTACTTAGTCAAATGAACACGCCAACCATACCTGCGCCAAGCCGTATTACCTTTGAGAGTAAAGAGCTGATCTTGGGTGGTATCTCTTGGAATGACGTCGATTTTAGTGCTAGTAAGAACAAACAGGCGTGGCAAATGGAAGTGTCTAGCCAAGAGCTAGAAGGGGATATTAACTACCTGCCTCCTTATGATTTGACAGTTTCACTGGATCGTCTGCATCTGTTTGTTCCTGAGTGGAGTGATAAGAACAACCAAGATCAGCAACTGCTGCAACGTAAAGAACAAGCTGCGCCATTGATATCCAAATTGGATAGAGAGATCCACGATGCGATGCCAAACCTGACCCTGACGCTGAACGACTTTTGGCTGCAAGGCTACAAGGTGGGTAAGGTCGATGTTGAAATGACGAGGAACGAAGATCGTATCGAGTGGAAAAAAATCCAGGTGCGAAGCGGCGGTAACAAAGCGGATGTGAGTGGCTGGTGGGAACTGCAAGGTGACAAGAGTCATTCATCGTTAACCGTTGATGTTGAAGGTGAAAACAACAGCGAGCTCATGGAGCGCTTTGGTATTACTTCCGGGATTCAAAAAGCGCCATTCGCGTTGGAAGGTCAACTAAATTGGGATGGTTCGCCTTGGGGAATCAAAATGGATACCCTTGATGGCAACGTTAAAACCAAGTTTGGTAAAGGCATTATCTCGGATGTGAGCGGCGCAGCTCGATTACTTGGCCTGTTTAGCCTAGATTCGATCATCCGTAAGATGCAGCTCGATTTCTCAGATGTGTTTGATAAAGGTATGGCCTTCAACAGCATCACCGGAACGGGCGAGATTCAAAATGGTATCTTCCTGACCAATGATCTGAACATGGATGCGGTCGCAGGTGAGATGAAAATCAAAGGTATCGCTAACCTCAACACGCGTCAGGTTGATGCTGAGGTGAACTTTACCCCAGATATTACCTCGGGTATTCCCGTATTAACGGCCTTTGCGGTAACCCCTCAAACGGCGCTGTACGTATTGGCGGTGACCACGGTTATCTCGCCAGTTGTGGAAGTCTTTACCCAAGTAAATTATTCGGTGAAAGGACCATTGGATTCACCAACGGTGAGCGAACTTTCTCGTAGCTCTGGCGAGTTTCAGCTGCCAGAGAAGCTGAGAAAATTAGCCGAATAGGCCTTAAATTAGCCGAAAAGACCTTATGCCCGAGTCAGCGAATATACGGTGAAATGCTGATTTCTGAATCATAATGAATGGAGGAGCGATACACATGGATTGTGTTGGGTTGATTCAAATGACATCTGGCCCCAGCCCTGAATTGAACTTTGAGTACCTTGCTCAAGAAGTTGCAAAGTGCAAAGAGTTGGGGGCTAAGTGGGTTGTTTGCCCTGAAAACGCGTTAGTTTTTGGCAGTAAAGCCGACTATCACCAGTGTGCTGAGCCTTTTAATGATGGCCCACTGCAAAAGAAAATCTCTGAGCTAGCAAAGCTTCACAGAATTTGGATCGTCATTGGCAGTATGCCGATAAGCACAACTAACGGAGTGACGACCACCACCTTGGTGATTGATGATTTTGGTTGCCTCGTTGCTCATTACGACAAGCTACACATGTTTGATGTGGATGTCGCTGACGCCCATAAGTGCTATCGAGAGTCGGATATTTTCACTCCGGGCAACCAAGTTGTGACAGCGGAAACGCCTTTTGGTCGCTTAGGTTTGAGTATTTGTTATGATGTGCGCTTTCCACACTTGTATTCAGAGTTACGTAAGCAAGGGGCACAAATCATTGTGGTGCCTGCGGCTTTTACAGCGGTAACGGGTCAAGCGCACTGGGAAGTACTATTAAGATGCCGCGCGGTTGAAACACAGTCGTGGATTGTCGCGGTAGGTCAAGGCGGAAAACACCCTTGCCAAAGAGAAACATGGGGACACTCAATGGTGGTTGATCCATGGGGGCGAGTGGTCGCACAGTTAGACCAAGATCCTAAAAGTATGGTGGTTGAGATAGACACATCCAGTTGCGAGTCCATTAGGCAAAATATGCCCATCGCGCAACACTCTCGATTTACCAATCAATTTTAATTACAAACAAGAGCCATCTATGAGCATTAATCAAATTGAAGAAGCGCTACTGAACCCGACAGGGCTTACGGAGCAAAATATCGCAGATACATTGGCGAGTATTGCTACCCGCCAAATTGATTATGCTGATATCTACTTTCAGTCAAGCTGGCACGAATCTTTAGTGCTAGAAGACAGTATTATTAAAGACGGCTCTTTCAATATCGATTGCGGTGTTGGCGTTCGTGCAGTATCTGGTGAAAAGACTGGTTTTGCTTACTCTGACCAAATCCAATTGGATGGTCTTAAGCAGAGCGCAATTGCGGCTCGTGGTATTGCTAAACAAGGTCAAAACGGCAAGGTTCAAGCGTTCAAACGCAACTCTAATCAAGCTTACTATGATGCAGTTAACCCGCTTGCGAGTTGGGAAAAACAGCAGAAAACAGAATTACTAAAATCATTAGATGCTTACATTCGCACTAAAGAGCCGATGGTGACTGAAGTATCGGTGAGTTTAAGTGGTGTGCATGAGCAGATGCTGGTTGCTGCGACTGATGGCACTTACGCTGGTGATATTCGTCCGCTGGTTCGCTTGTCTATTAGCGTACTTGCACAGAAGGGTGATCGTCGTGAGCGTGGTAGCGCTGGTGGTGGTGGCCGTTTTGGTTACGACTTCTTCTTAAGTGATGACAAAGGCACTCAAGTTGCTTACCAATTTGCGGATGAAGCGATTCGCCAAGCATTAGTTAACCTTGAAGCGGTTGCAGCGCCTGCTGGTGCCATGCCTGTGGTTCTTGGTTCTGGTTGGCCGGGCGTTCTGCTGCATGAAGCGGTAGGCCACGGTTTAGAAGGCGACTTCAACCGTAAAGAGTCGTCAGTATTCTCTGGCAAAGTTGGTGAGCAAGTAACTTCAAGCCTATGTACGATTGTCGATGACGGTACATTAACGGATCTACGCGGTTCATTGAACGTCGATGATGAAGGTGTTAACGGTCAGTACAATACGTTAATCGAAAACGGCATCCTAAAAGGTTACATGCAAGATAAGCTGAACGCTCGTCTAATGGGTGTAGCACCGACAGGTAATGGTCGTCGTGAGTCATACTCGCATCTTCCAATGCCACGTATGACGAATACATACATGCTACCGGGCGAACACACACCGGAAGAGATCATCGCGACGGTTGAGAAAGGTATCTACGCACCGAACTTCGGTGGCGGTCAGGTCGATATCACATCAGGTAAGTTTGTATTCTCAGCGTCTGAAGCGTACATGATTGAAAACGGTAAGATCACTCACCCAGTGAAAGGCGCGACGCTAATCGGTTCTGGTATCGAAGCGATGCAGCAGGTGTCTATGGTGGGTAACGACCTAAGCATCGACCGTGGTGTGGGTGTGTGTGGTAAGGCTGGTCAAAGTGTGCCAGTGGGTGTTGGTCAACCAACATTGAAACTAGACTCGCTAACCGTTGGTGGTACTGAGTAATTCAGACTAACCTCTGCCGACTTACTTCAAAATATTAAATTGAAAAGCGCCTCCAATGTGAGGCGCTTTTTGTTTTTAGATTACTGATTCAGTGAGCGTATAGAGTCACTACATGTTCTCTTCCGCAAACTCAGCTAGTCGGCTACGCACCACACCATTGAGGTGGATGTTGGCACTGCCTTCGAAGTTTTTAAAACGCTCAACCATGTAGGTTAAGCCTGAAGTCACAGGGGTTAGGTAAGAAGAATCTATCTGCGCTAAGTTACCTGAGCAGACGATCTTAGTACCTTCACCACAACGGGTGATGATGGTTTTTATCTGTGAAGCGGTGAGGTTCTGACACTCATCCAAAAGCACAAAGGCATTTTGAATCGAGCGGCCACGCATGAAGTTGATTGATTTGAACTGGATATTGGCTTTGTCACAGATGTACTTCATCGAGCCTTCTGTGCAGTGGTCGTTCTTGTGCAGCGCTTCCAGTGTATCGGTCACTGCGGCTAACCAAGGTAACATTTTCTCTTCCTCTGTACCCGGAAGGAAACCTATCGATTCACCAATATCAGGGGTGTTGCGGGTTACGATGAGCTTATCGAACTGTTTGCGCTCAATGGTTTGTTCAAGTGCAGCAGCCATAGCAAGCAGTGTTTTTAGGTATGCTAAATTACATTATTGACAGACCGACCGACCAGTAATAAACATATATTTAACAATCAATTATTGGCTTTACTAGCTATAGATGAAGTCTATACGAAGGATCGAGAATGATTACCTGCAAAAAAAGCGCTAAAAACGAGTACATGGTTAGCCTCGAGCCATCCGAAATTGTCACTCACGCTATACCGAACGATTCCCTGCTAGCAGCATCCATTAAGCTGCTCTCTGAAAAGCGGTTTACAACATCAACGGCCTATTGTTTGGCTAATGCAATGAACATTGCGATCAATCACCTTAACTCACCGTTCATACATAAGCTTTTGCTTGAACCATCGCACAAATTATCAGTACATGACGTTATAGCCGGCTACAAAGAGCTAGAACATTTTATTGAGCAGTCCTCTTTGGTAAAAAAAAGCCCATTGAGTTCAGTGTTCCGTAGTTTGATGTCAGAGACAGGGGTCACAATGTCTGACGATCTGTCGATTGCTCGTTGTATGTTTATAACTCGATTCAGTAAAAGTAATAGATTACCCATGGCCACTTCGCCATGCTCCTCATCAGACACCTACGCAATACGAATTCTGTCTGTAAATACGAATTATGCCTACTGGACTATTGATCCCGATACTCTTCAAGGTGTTTTACACCCAGGGGGGTTATTGGCTCTCAGCCTCCAACATGCAGAAGCTGAATCTGTAAGTACTCCAATTCACGATGCCCTCCCTCAGGGGTGGCTTTTAACATTGCAAGCAATTGCGCATGCGGATAACAGTAGTAATATTCGACATTTGTTAAACAGCAAACCTAGTTCATTAAATGCTAAAGATATTTTAAAGGGGTTCACTCAGCTTGAAGATATATTACAGCAACAAAACATTAATTCTCCCAAAAATAAAAGCACTCAATTTCGCAAACTATTGAGTCGAGGAGGAAACATAAGCCATGGAATTACTGTAAATTCTTGCGAATTCAACAGCCGTTTCTTATCTAAAGGTGATAAAACACCTACCGAGCAACTGAGTCCCCCCGATTGTTGCTTCACAATAAAAGTACGCAAAGGTGAGTCTTTTCGTTATTACTACCAGGCCGCTCAGTCAGTGCGACCTAATTCCCTTCTGGGCACAGCATTGACAAATTTATCACGTGATTCAGAGGAAACTCCTTCAACATATAGAAAGTTCCTATTTTTACGTAGAGCACTAAATGCTCTATCAGATGAAGGTGATATTGCACAAAAGTGTCCCTTTTTAGTTAAACAGCCCCACGACTTATCTACTATAGACATTATGCAAGGCACCGTGGCAATGCATGAAATTATTGCACGGCGCACAAATGGTGATCTGCTCCAGTTAGACT
>NZ_JBFRPK010000006.1:15426-47642 GCF_041471965.1 Vibrio sp. 10N.261.51.A3 | reverse complement strand
GCCTCCTCCTACTCGATTTTGGCTATTCACTAAGCGCTTCTAACTATAAGAAACGTTTAAGTTCTACAAGTTATGCAGACACTTCCACTTCGTAAGAACCAAATTTACGGATGTTAATCACACCTGTATCTAGGATAAGGTATTGGCCTTTAATGCCTTGAAGTACGCCTGTCACTTCAGGATTCTTATCAAAGTTGTGCGATACAATCTTCACTGGGTGCTGCTCAACCGGGTAGCTCAGTGAAGTGATGTTTTCGCTCAGAATCTCGATTGCATCGTCACCAAACTTCGCTCTGATCTCTTGGATCTTATCTTCAACCAATGGCAATAGTTCTTTGGCTTTTTCTACCAACTCCATATCGTCGCCATCGCCTTTTAGCAGCGTGCGCCAGTTGGTTTTGTCAGCAATGTGCTTCGCTAACTCAACTTCGATCAGGCCAGAGATCTGACGTGTTTTTACCTTCAAGATAGGCAAACCTTGAGTCGCGCCTTGGTCAATCCAACGGGTAGGGATTTGAGTATGACGAGTGATACCCACCTTTAGGCTTGATGTGTTTGATAGGTAAACGAAGTGATCAACCATGCAGTTCTCTTCACCCCATTGAGGCTCACGACATGTGCCTTCATCGTAGTGACAAGTCTCTGGTTTCATGATGCACATGTCGCAGCTTGCTAGCTTTTTCATGCACACAAAGCAGTGGCCTTGAGAGTAGCTTTTCTTGGTTTTCTTACCACACGAACAACAAAAAATATTGCCGGTATGGGTAAGGTTGATGGTTTTACCAATCAGAGGGTTTAGCTCTACAAACTCTTCACCTACAGGTAAACGGTAGGTAACCGCGCCATCAAGGGAAGCACTCATCTTCTTGAGTGTTCCTTTTGCTAATAAAGACATGACATTACTCGTTGTATTTTGATTATTATTTCGTCCACTCGCTCGCCTTGTGAACAGGCGATACGGTCAACGATGATTTGCGATGAGTATAACAAATAGAGTCTGCTTTTATACGCAATATTGCTCGATTATTGCGATGGATAATTGATGGTAAACACTCAGTTTAAATTATGGTATGACATTTTGTTCAGGCGTGATATAACGCTTTTTAGTGGATTATTGGCATCAATATCATTAATCCACTCAGGTTATTTTTTATCATGAAATCCCATTTATAGGGACCTTAAGCCGGAAGCTTAGACGTGAAGTGGATCCATAAGATTGTTATCTTTTTAGTTATCGCAACACTTGCCATTGTGCAGTATTACCGTGTGAGCGGAAATCGTGTGATAACGGCAATTACCCCTGATAAATATGAATTTATCGCGACCAGCGATCGAGTTGATAGGGGCGTCAGTACATCCCAATTATCCTACGAAAATGGGCAATATATTCTCGACTGTGAACTTAAAGAGTCGGAATACCCTTGGCCTTATTGCGGCCTATCGATTCGTATCAACCCAGATATTACCGAAGGTCTTGATCTCTCTCAGTATCACACCTTTAGAGTGAATATTGATTACCATGCGGAAGCGGATTCTAGTGGCCGTTTGAGAACTTACCTACGCAACTACAATCCTGCTTATTCTGTTCCTGATGACGAGTACACACACAAGTACAACGGCATGGAGTTTTCTCCAGGAATCGATGGCGGTGTGATTGAAATCCCAATCGCCAATCTACAGGTGATGACATGGTGGTTAGCCGACAATGATGTGGCATTAGAGCACTCTGCACCTGAATATTCGAATGTGAATATGGTCGAGTTTGCTACCGCATCGGGTGCGAAGCTAGGCCATCATCGAATTGTTATTCGCAGCATCGAGTTTGAAGGCTCGTATATCTCTGCGGAAAGCTTGTTCTTGATCTTGCTGTTTATCTGGGTCGGAACAGGTACTGTGTTCTTACTTTCAGAATTGCATCGTTCAAGAAAACGCATGGTGATCGCAGAGAAAAGACATCACCACTTAAAGAACGTCAATCGCGCACTGAGAGAACAGAATTTTGAATTTTCAGAGATGGCCCATCGTGATGAGTTAACCGGAATACTAAACCGCCACGCGATTCGTGATTGGTTGAAAATGCAGTCACAACATGTGAAGCAAGGACATGGCAAGCTGGGTATGTTGTATCTCGATATCGACTACTTCAAGAGTGTAAATGACAAGTACGGACACCAAATGGGTGACCATATTCTACGTGAGTTCAGCATGGTGGTGGGCAGTTCGATCAGCGCTACCGACAAGTTGGTGAGATGGGGTGGTGAAGAGTTCATTGTTTTTTGCCCTGAGACTGATCTTGGCGAAGCACAAAGAAAGGCCGAGAAAATCCGACTTTTAGTCAGCCAGCACCTTTGGGTTCATGGCGATCCGCTGACATGCAGTATCGGTGTTGCCGAGATGAAACAAGAGCGAGTGACAGAGACTATTGCTCGCGCTGATGAAGCTTTATATCAAGCAAAGCATTCAGGTCGAAACCAGGTGATCTTGAGTCACTAATCTGAAAATTGTTTTGATGAGTTTATAAGCCACACGTGCATATGTGACGTGTGGCGTTTTTATGGTTCTTCTCCCAAAAGCCAAAACAAAAAAGGTGGCGCGGGGCCACCAAAAGGGAAAGCGTTTCTTGTTTTTATATGCCCGTTCAGTGCTTGCTTACGCTGAACGGGCATTTTTGTCTTGGTTGAACCGGGGGAAGTTCAACCAGTTTAGGGGAGCATTCCTGTAAGCATGCGCTTATAGAACGTTAGTGTTTACCAGAAGATCCAAGCGAACAGAGTCAGAACTAGGATACAAACTAGGTTCAACACCATACCGATTCGCATCATCTCTTTCTGCTTGATGTGACCCGAGCCAAACACGATTGCGTTAGGTGGTGTCGCTACTGGTAGCATGAAGGCACAAGATGCTGCAACCGCAATCAGTGCAGACAAGATAACTGGCGACATACCAAGTGCTTCAGCGATGGTTGCGAATACTGGCACCAGAAGTGCTGCACTCGCTGTGTTACTCGCAAATTCCGTTAGGAATACCACGAACGCTACCACGGCTAGAATCGTAAGCAGTACGCCAGCTGTTTCTAAAAATCCGCTTAGTGAGTGTGCTAAGAATACGCTGGTTCCTGTCGCTTTTAGAATGTTACTTAAGCAGATACCACCACCGAATAGGATAAGAACACCCCAGTCCGTTGTCTTCTCAACGTCTTTCCATTCCACCGCTCTAGAAGCGCCAAGCAGTACAATTGCGCCAATCGCTACTAAGCTATCAAATTTAGAGAATCCGCCAATCATTGCGTTGATTGGTTTACCGAATATCCAAAGCGTTACGGTTAGAAGGAAGATAGACAGTGTGATTTTCTTGCTGTTTGTCCACTCAACTGGGGCATGGTCTAGCTCGAATTTGTGGTCAAGCTTCGGCTTAGTCATCACGTAAAGAATAATCATCGCGATTGGAAGTAAGATCATTGAGATAGGTAGGCCAAGTGCCATCCACTCTGTGAAGCTTAAGCCAACTTCTGCCGCCGCAATTGCGTTTGGTGGGCTACCCACTAAGGTTGCGATGCCACCAATCGATGCACAGTAAGCGATGCCTAGTAGCACAAATACGTAGGTGTTACGGTCTTCACTTTGGTCAACTTTGTTCATGATGCCTAGAACAAGAGGAAGCATCATTGCTGTGGTTGCAGTATTTGAGATCCACATTGATAAGCCCGCACTCACACCGAACAGCATGAACACGGCTACTGACATTCTGCCTTTTGCAATCAACAGTACTTTGTCAGCAATCGCTTTATCTAACTCTTGCTTGTTCAGCGCGGCTGCCAATGCGAAGCCACCCATGAACAAGAAGATGATTGGGTTCGAAAAGTTAGCCAGCGCAGCGGGCGTGTTGAATACACCAAACAAGACAGCCAATAGGGGAACGAGCAAAGCGGTGATGCTGACATGAATAGCTTCGGTTAACCATAGAACCGCAACGAACACGAGAATACTCAAACCAGTATTGACTTGTGATTCGAAAGGAAGGGTGTTGAGCAAGAGTGCGAATAGCGTGAAATTACCAATTAATATCATGCTGTTGCGGGTGAACAACCAGTGTTTCAGTGTAGTAACAAGTGCCGTCATAAGACGCTCCTTTTGTTATCCTCGTTTTATTGGTGCACGACTTCATTGAGTCGTGCTTATTATTTTCGAGGTATATAGCTTGATGTAGGGTCAGACTTTGTTGGGAGAATGTTACTTAAGTTAATAAAGGCGTGTTGGTGTGTTTTTGTGTAACAGTGGGGAAATGTGAGGCAACAAATTCAAAATGTGTAGTTTTCTACACATCTGTCTCTGCTGGGTCTGCAATAGGGTTTGTTGTAGGATCTACAACAGGGTTTACAGAGGGGTCAGTCATAGGGTTTGGAATCGGAAATGATTCCGGTTTTGGACTCGATTGAATGGGCTCTTTAGGTCCAAGGAACTTTGGCGTTGTCCCCATAATATACAAATCTAAGAAGGCTTTGGTACGCGCAAAAACTTCACGCAAACGGATAGAGGTGCCTGAATGATGAGTAGGGCCTGAAACCGCTAAACATTGTGCATGAATATCGTAAGAATTAGCGATAAATAGTGCTCTTTCACAGTGGAATTTCTGAGTAATGATCAGGAAGTTGTCGGTGTCGAAGATCTTTTTAGCGCGAACAATCGAGTCTAAGGTTCTAAAGCCTGCGTAATCGAGGTTAATGCGTTCATCGGGTACACCCGCTTTCAGCAAGTCGCGTTTCATCGTCCACGGCTCATTGTAAGAGCGATGAGCGTTATCACCACTTAACAGAAACTGGTCGACTTTTTCACGATCGAACAGCTCAATCGCGGCTTCGATTCGGTGCTTATAATAGTCGTTGAGTGTTCGACCCAAATATTTGCTCGTGCCAAGCACAACGGCGACCTCAAGCTCGGGCACTTCATCTATATCGTAGATGATGCGATCTTCCGCTTGCCATGAAACCCAATAATCGATCGCAATAACCGCAGCGCTGCCTACTAAGAACACGAGGAAAGCGCCAAACAGAAAACCTTGCAGTTTTTTGTAAGCTTTTTTTATGTAGCTACGGATAATGTGAGAATCAAATTTCACTCTCGGTATGGTCCTTTCACTGAGCATTAATTTTTGAGTGCTCGATAATACCAAATAAAAATGAGAAAAATCAGTTAAAAAGACAAGACAGTTTAAAGAAAAAAGCCCCTGCAATTGCAGAGGCTCATATAAGAGTCGTTAACGCTCTTTATTCCAAGCGCAGTACGCTTTATTAGAATGCCGTGCGCTTGTAGCGACGGTAAACTGGCTGCCAGAAGTGCTGGTCAATCGCTTGTTGCAGTGCTTCTTCAGTGATCTCTAGAGCAACGCCCTGTTCAATCGCCTTTTTACCTACCGCAAGAGCAATTTTCTTAGATACCGTGTGGATCTCTTCCAATGGTGGAAGTAGAGCACCTGTGCCATTGATTGCTAGTGGAGAACACGTAGCAAGTGCACGGCTTGATTCCATTAGCATTTCGTCAGTGATGCGTGAAGCATTCACAGCCAATACACCAAGGCCAATACCTGGGAAGATGTAGCTGTTGTTACACTGAGCGATTGGGTAAGTTGTGCCGTTGTGAACGACTGGCTCAAATGGGCTACCTGTCGCAACAAGTGCTTGGCCATCAGTCCAACGAATAATGTCGTTTGGCGTCGCTTCAACACGGCTTGTTGGGTTCGACAGTGGGAACACGATAGGGCGTTCACTGTGTAGGTTCATCTCTTTGATGACTTCTTTGCTGAATAGACCTGGAGCACCAGACACACCAACCAATACGGTTGGTTTCGCGTGGCGAACTACGTCTAGTAGAGAGAAACCAGTGCCATCGCTTTCCCAGTCTTTGGTGTTTTCGTTGGTTTGAACCAGACGCTGTTGGAAATCAAGCAGGTTCTGCATGCCTTCCTGTAGTAGACCCCAACGGTCAACCATGTAAACTTGAGAGCGTGCTTGTGCATCGCTGATACCTTCAGACACCATTTGAGCAATGATAGCTTCAGCAATACCACAACCCGCAGAACCCGCACCTAAGAAGGTGATACGCTGATCTGACAGTTTGCTGTTCGCTGCTTTACATGCTGCAAGTAGAGAACCAACCGTTACGGCTGCTGTGCCTTGGATATCATCGTTGAAACAACAGATGCGATCTTTGTAGCGCTCAAGCAGTGGCATTGCGTTCTTTTGTGCGAAATCTTCGAACTGAACTAATGCATCAGGCCAACGGCGTTGAACCGCTTGGATGAACTCTTCAACGAATGCATCGTAGTCAGCACCCGTAATACGAGGATGACGCCAGCCCATGTACATTGGGTCAGCAAGACGTTGAGGGTTGTTAGTACCCACATCGAGTACGATTGGTAGCATGTAAGCTGGGCTGATACCGCCACACGCTGTGTAAAGTGCTAGCTTACCAATTGGAATACCCATACCACCGATGCCTTGGTCTCCCAAACCAAGAATACGCTCACCATCTGTAACCACGATAACTTTAACGTTGTGGTTTGTCGCATTATTCAGTAGGTCATCGATACGATCGCGGTTCGGGTATGAGATAAACAGACCACGGCCACGACGGTAAATATTTGAGAAGTTCTCACATGCTGCGCCAACCGTTGGCGTGTAAATGATAGGCATCATTTCAGAGATGTGGTTTTGAACTAAACGATAAAAAAGCGTTTCATTAGTGTCTTGGATGTTACGAAGGTAGATATGCTTATCCATATCACTTTCGAAGTTACAATATTGTTTGTATGCACGTCCTACTTGCTCTTGGATTGTTTCGGTTGTTTCCGGTAACAAACCTTCAAGGTTGAAAGAACTGCGCTCTTCAGCAGAGAATGCGCTGCCTTTGTTTAGAAGAGGTGTACTTAGTAGAGCAGGACCAGCATAAGGGATATATAGAGGGCGTTTATCGTTGTTCATTAGATGCCTAATATGGGAGAAAGGGTAACTGAAAAATGATAACGGTTTAGTTATTCAATTGTAAATAGTTTCTCCGCGATCTGAGCAAACAAAATGATATTCTTACCTCTGTCCCACACTTATCGAATTTCAACACGATAATTCGTTATACTTTGCTCACACTTTTTCGCTACTCGCCATTTTATGTCATTACTTCCCATCGATGCTTATCAAAACGTATTCCACGAACAAATCGCTAATTCTCACCTTGTCGTAGAGGCGGAAACCGGATCAGGTAAATCAACGCGCCTGCCACTTTGGGCCTCTCAACATGGGCGAGTGTTAGTGGTGGAGCCAAGACGCATCGCGTGTACATCACTGGCTAAATATCTCGCGCAGCGATCAGGCGAGAAGTTGGGTAGCAAAGTGGGCTATGCGATTAAGCTTGAGTCGGAATACAACGAGCAAACTAACGTTGTTTTTGTGACGCCCGGTATTGCGCTGCGTTGGTTATCAGAAGATGGACTCGCTAGTTTCGATGTGATCGTGGTGGATGAGTTTCATGAGAGGCGCTGGGACATTGATCTGCTGGTGGCGATTCTGAAGCAAAAAGCGAGTCATCGTTTGGTGATCACTTCAGCAACCATTGAGGGTGAGCGCCTTGCTCAGTATTTGGATGCGAATCGCATAAGCTGTGAAGGGCGAACTTATCTAGTTGAGATTGAACACAGAGCGAATGAATCCAGAACACTGCCTGATAGTCGACATCTAGGGCAGCGCATCGTGGAAGAAGTTAATCATCAGTTGATCGCTTCTTCTGGCGATATGTTGGTTTTTCTACCGGGTAAAAAAGAGATCGTGCAATGCGAACAAGCCTTAGCGAAAAATCCAGATATCCAAGTTGTTAAATTGCATGCGTCGGTCAGTGATAAAGAGCGAGATTCAGCGTTATCGGGTCGGAATATCCATACTGAAGGTAATGGTTTGAGAAAGGTCATCCTTGCGACCAACGTTGCAGAAACCTCATTAACCATTCCTGACATTGGCGTGGTGATAGATTCAGGATTAGAGAGACGCACCGTTCAGCGTAATGGCAGAATCACACTGATGCTTAAATCCATATCACGAGCGAGTGCCAAACAACGAGCTGGCCGCGCGGGTAGGGTAATGGACGGCGTTTGTGTGCGTCTATATGGAGAGCATGCGGCGTTAGAGTTAGTCACACCGCCTGAATTGCAGCGTGAAGAGCTGACCGAACCTATGTTGGCCGCAGCATGTTGTGGATCTCCGCTTGAGAGCTTGTCCTTCCTTGACCCTATTCCAGAGAAATCACTCAACAGTGCAACTCAAACCTTGCTGACGATGGAAGCGATTAACGCCGACCATCAAGTTACCGAGCATGGTAAAAAGCTGTATCCGTTGCCGATTGATGCTTTGTATGCCGATATCGTTACTCGAATCAAAACCAAAGCATTAAAAGAGGCGATGGTTGATCTCACTGCGGCGCTGTCCGTTCCTGCTCGCTTGTATCAGTTACCAAACAATGCAGAACATCTTGAAGCGCTCGCGCAACAAGAGAAGGAAGGGTGTGATTTAAGCCTGTTGATTCAGATTGTGCGCGGTCGAGAATATCCGCATTTAGACATCGACCAACAGGCTCTGAATGAAGCTCAAGGATTGGCGAAGCAAATGCGGGAGGTATTTGAACTTCCTCAGCTAGAAGTCGCGTCACGTTTCCAACGCATTGAATTGCTCAAGACCATTGTGAATCTGCATCCTGAACTGGTGTTTGTGCGCCGACTGAAAAGGAAAGAAGCCTTTGCCAATGGTGTTTTAGAAGTGGTGCTCGGTCGTCAGAACCGTTTCCCTGATAATGCACAAGCGATGTTGGTGTTGGATACTCACAGCTTGCCGGGAAGAGGCGTTAAGCAAACACTGACCTTAGCGACGGTCACGACACCCATTCCTCTTGAGCTTCTCATTGATGCTGAACTAGGAGAGTGGGAGCAAGGCGAAACCGTTGTGAATGATGATGGTGTTTTTACCGAGATGGCATTGGTGTACGCAGGCCGCACGATTACAACCAAACTCGTCGCCGCTGAAGGGCAACTATCGTTAAAACCTATCGTCGACCTTGTGTTAAATGGAGAGCAGCTTCCCGGTTTTGCAAAGGCTCGCACTCAAGAAATCAAACACTGGCAGTTGTATGTGAAACTTGGTCTCGATGAACAAACTAAATACACACCAGAAATTGAGAACATTAACTTTGAGCTATGGTTTATAGAGCAGCTTGAAGTACTAGGTGTTACTGATGTCAGCGAATTGGAAATGTTCGATCATGCAGACATACCGTTCGATGGCATTCCAACTTGGCTCTACTCAGAATTTTCGGAAAAATACCCGTTTGCATTGAGCCTTGCCGACTTGCAACTCGATGTTGAATACTTGCCCGCAAGAAAGCTGATTTACGTCCATTATCAGTCGGGTAGCCGAAAGTTATCGCCAAAACGTTGGGAGCTACCGACATGGTCTGGTTGGCGTATTCAGTTCAAAAAAGCGAGTCGAATAATTGATATCAAATAGATGGATAAGTTTTATCTCTAAAATATTAATCAAATAGATGCATATATGATTTTTCAGTGCTTATTTTGTTACAAGTTTGATTTTTATATGCCTTTTTAACCAATCAAAAGGTCATAAAAGACTATTCTTCTATATCCTATTGCTATAAAGAAAGAGTTGATAGATATTGAGTATATTGTGTTGCCAAAGTGTCGGGGGACATCATGGATAAACAGGAAGAGACGCGTGTAGAGTTCGATTACACAACATTTCTTGGCGCCTCATGCAGTAAAAAATGGACTTTTCTGGAAGCACTCACCACAATTGCGCCAGTGTTCAGTACCGTCTGGCGAGATAGCATTAAAGAGTTGGGCACCCCAGAGGATCGTTTATGGCAGATGGCATTGAAATCAATGTCGACGCGTAAAAGTGATGAGTCGAACATTGTTACCTTACTCAAGCTCGCTAAGCTGGAAGGGATCAATGAGCTCAAAGTGGTGATGCCATATTCACTTGAAGAAGAGCAGATCGAGTATATTGAATCGCGCAGTCATTTAGTGATTGCGGGTAATTCTGGAGAAGAGTTCACGATTAAGCTGTAACTTCAGCTCGCCTATAATCTCTCTCGAGGAATAGTAAAAACGTACACGTAAAAAGGGCCTCAAATATTGAGGCCCTTTTAGTATCTAAAACTTGAGTCTACGAGCTTATTAGCTTTCGAGCTTTTTATTTTGAGATTAAGCGATTAAGCAATTAGCAATTAAGCGACTAGTCGATTAGACCATAGTCAGCGCGCAGTACATCGATGATCTCTTGCTTAGGATTTTCGCTCAGTACGATCTCCGCACCTGTGATTTTCGCTGCGATATCAAGGTAAGTGCGAGACAGAGACATTAGAGAATCCAGTGGAAGTTCATTGTCACGAGCCAATGCTTCACGTTCTGGCATACGCTCTTTATTCAAAAGAATGTCGGCATCAGGGAAGTAGTTAAGCAAGAACTGACGGAAGCCTTCTTTTGAATTCTCAACGATGTTGCCGTTGTTATATTCCTGAGTATCCCAAATGCGAGATGAATCTGGAGTACCGACTTCGTCCATGTAGATAAGCTTTTCTTTGCCTTGAGCATCGTTGACGTAGCCAAACTCAAATTTGGTATCAACAAAGGTTTGGTCTACTTTTGCTAGCGCTTGGCTGATTACGTTGAAGCCTTCTTTAAGAAGTTTTTCGTAATGCGCGATGTCGCTTGCTTGAGTAAAGTTGAATGCTGCGAAGTTATCTTCGATGTTGTTGCGTGTGATGTTCACATCGTCAGCTTCTGGAACGCCAGGAATACCTTTCAGAATCCCTTTTGTTGAAGGCGTGATCAGTAGCTCAGGCAACTTCTTGTCTTTCTCAAGGCCTTCAGGCATCTCGATACCACAGAATTCACGTTCGCCGTTTGCGTATGCACGCCACATTGAACCAGTGATGTATTGACGACAAATCGCTTCGATCATAACTGGGCGAGCTTTTTGTACAATCCATACGAACGGGTGAGGGATATCAAGAATATGACTGTCAGCAAGTCCGTTGTCTTTAAACAATTTGAACCAGTGGTTAGAGATAGCATTCAGAGCCGCTCCCTTACCTGGAACACCTTTAAGATTCCCTTCACCACGCCAGATACAATCAAATGCAGAGATACGGTCACTGATCACCATGATTGCTAAAGGCGCATCTGGTGCTACATCGTAGCCTTTCTCTTTAATTAGTCGTTGGCTATCTTCTTCAGTTAACCAGTAGACCGAACGAACCTTGCCACTGTGGACAGGTTTATCAGTACGGATTGGTAGGTCATCATTTACGGCAAGAACTTGATCAGCAAGGCTCATTTAGACATTCCTATCTTTTATCAAACGTCATACAGAGAAGTGCGGTGTGCACATGATTAGACGGGCATTATACCCAATCTACTATTTGCTTCCAGAGAAAAAGCAAACGTTTGCTAAATCTGTTGTTTAAATAAAAACCCCCGCCTAACAATCCGCTAAAAAATGGGCGAATTGTAGGGCAGGGGAAGGCAGTATGTTTGGACTGTGTTTTGGCGAATTGTTTCTTAAGTTAAATTAAGTTTGTTAGCTAAAAGATTAAGCTATGTTTGTGGACCATGTTTTTGAGCCAACATGTTATTAAGCCAACATGTTATTAAGCAAGGTGGCTTAGTGAATACGCTCTGAATTTGCATCCATAAAGAAGACTTCACATTGAAAGCGTAACCCTAATGTTCTTAGGTACTGTTGGCTGAACTGATCAATCGATGCACTTGCAACAATCGCGCTCGCATTCTTAGAGCGGATTGCTTTCTCGACAGTCTCTACCTCAGTCATTTGATGAGAGGCTTTCATATGAATAACGCGGTCGCAGCAAACATTATGTTGCTTAAGCTGCTTAGCCGATGGTCTTGGTGTTTGAGCCGTAAACAGTAACCACTGATGTTGATTGGACAGCAACGCCATTCTTGCAAACAACGCTTCCTCGTTTGAATTTTTGCTTTTACGAGAAATTGATGTAAATGCGCAGTGAACTAGCGGGCTAGAGTGTTGTGCTTTAACGTGTGCTTGAATCATTTTGCTGTCCTTATATACATGCTGTATGTGTATACAGTAGTTTTAGTTGCTTATAAGATCAAGCGTTTTTTGCGGGATTATTGGACGATTTCGTCTGAGGTTATGGATGGTAAATGATTAAATCATTGAAAGTATTCGATAAATTAAATTTGAATGAATCTGCTGTTTTGTATCATAAGTTGAATAAATGTGAGCTTTATACAGGTGTATACACTGGTTTTTGCAGAAAAGTACTGTATATACCTGTATAGAAGAGAGAACAAAGAACAAAGAAGAAAGAAGAAAGAAGATCTAAAACCACAGGCACAAAAAAAGCGCCTTAGGCGCTTTCTTATATTTCACGGTGTTGCTTATCTCAATGTCGCTTGGGAGAGTTTTGCTCTCATTTCCATTTCACCAATATTGAACTGGCGAACATCAATGGTTGCAATATCGTTGCACTCGTTACATGCATGATGACACTTACCATCTAGGTAGTCGTGCTTTTTAACTAGGCTTGGCTTTTTGCACCAATCACAAACGCCTTCTATTGTGAACATATTCTCTCCTCACCTGTTTAAGTCAGGTGTATTTTCGGCGCAAATTATGACACAAGTAAGACCCATTAGTTAATAGTTTGTTACCCGTTTTTGAGAGGGGGATCGATTGCAACACCAATAAAATCGATATCTTTGAGATCTAGGAAAATGAAGATGTGTGTTTGTTTACGGTTTTGTAACATTTTGTAAAATGGTTTTTAGCGCATTGTTCAAACGCTTCATTTCTTCGTCACATCCGTGACCATCTGGATGGTAGATCTTTGATAGCTGTTTGTATCGGATCTTGATGCTTTTCTGGTCGGGGATTGAGCTAGGTGTGTAGCCAAATAGCGCGCAGGCCACCTGCAAATTACTCAGACCTTTGCTGTTTTTCTGCTTCTTCAATTCGTGGAACATAGTGTTCAGCTGGCGTTTTTGCTGCTTAATCGTAAGGTCCTTCGAGCTAAGCTGCGCTTCAAGTGATTGTTGTTGCTGTCGCGAATCACCCGACTTTAGAGCTTGTCTTTTTCTTGAGATAACGAGCGTCGCAATAATGCTGATGATTGAAATCAACACGGCCAACGCAGCACCAATCATATAGTCAGAGCTAGTTAGGTTAGAACTGGAGAGGTTAGAGCGTGATGCTTGGTTAGATTGAACGTGCTTAGATACCCCCTGACTGGTGTCTATTTCAGAGTCGATGCTGTCATCGAGCTGCTCTATTGAAGAGATCTGTTTTGCACGTTGCTGGTTGAATTGTGCTTCCAAAATGCGGTTGTAGCCCTCTTCTGCTTGTGGATTATCTTTTAAGGCTGCTTCATACCATAGCTGCGCTTTATCTAATGGTTGAAGGAGGTCTTGTTCTAGCGAGGATTCGTAGAGTTTTGCTACCTCGATAGGTGCGCGCTGGTTACCTTGCAACGCCGCTTTAATAAACCATTCCAAAGCAAGCTTGTTACTTTGTTCAACACCTGTACCTGCCAAGTACCATTCACCCAGTCTAAATTGCGCGTTTGGGTTGCCGTTTTCTGCTGACTGCGTGTACCAATACAATGCATCACTGGTGCTAACAGGAACGTCGACACCCGATTCATAAGCTTGAGCCAATTGGTATTGAGAAACTGGATCTTGAGGTTGTGATTCTAGTGAAAATTCATCACTGCTTGCTGCGTGCACGAAATGTGTGGTGGACAGTTGAATCGTGGAAAAGATGAGGGCTAGAAATAGTGTTCTAAGAAATGATGATGACAGAATGTTGGATAGGATCAGCAAAAGATAAGTCTCGTAAAAAAGCCCAGAATCGATATGTCAGTATGAATACGCTTTATGGTCGTTGATTATTATTATCACGTTAAATGAGTAACATAACTGATAAACAACTATATAGAGGTTAATTCAATAGATAAAGATCGACTGGGCTTTAATCGTGCTACTTAAGCGGCAAGATTTGAATTTCTACGCGACGGTTACAAGCACGACCTTGAGAGGTGTTATTGTCACATAGAGGGTAGCGCTCACCGTTACCACGAGCAATAGCACGACCTGCAGCAACGTCTTGAGAGATCAAGAATGCACGAACAGATTCAGCTCGACGCTCAGAAAGGATTTGGTTCGTCGATTCGCTGTCAGTGTGACCTTCAATCACTAGGCTAGTGTCTGGGTATTCAACTAGGATGCGAGCAACGCCGCGAAGGGTATTGTGAATGCTTGATTCCAAAGCGTAAGAGCCAGAATCAAAACCGATGCCGTTTTCTAGGCGAAGTAGAAGTTGGTTCTCACCGACACGTTCAACTTGAACGCCTGAATTCATTAGCTCTTCACGAAGGGCAGCTTCTTGTCGGTCAAAGTAGTAACCAATACCACCAACAGCGGCGCCACCGGCAGCACCAATAAGTGCACGTTTACCACGGTCTTTAGAGTCACCAGTTGCAGCACCAGCAACGGCACCAGCGAGTGCACGAATTAGAGCGCCTTGAGTTGCAGAGTTAGCCTCAGATTCGCCAGTTGTCGCGTTTTGGCGTTGAGTTGCCTGACAACCCGTTAAAGCGATAGTAAGCGCTAGGGCTAGTGTGATTTTTTTAACGTATTTCTCCATCATGTACTTCTGTCAAACGAATGAATCCGAGTGACAAACATAGTCCTGTAAATCTTATTGATGGTTTTTATCAATACGTCGAAGCAATGTAAAGTGGCTCTATGATTTAGTTATCTTTTTAGCTGCCTGGGCACCGCCAACTGGTCGATTAACAGACAATTTACGACCTTTCTTCAAACCAACTTCATAATCGGCGGTGAGGTTTTTCATCGCTTCTCTCAGTTGCTGCTTGAACGTTTCACGGTCGATATTTTTGAATTCTTTATCAATGTAGTTA
Source organism: Vibrio sp. 10N.261.51.A3 (assembly GCF_041471965.1). Taxonomy (NCBI): domain Bacteria; kingdom Pseudomonadati; phylum Pseudomonadota; class Gammaproteobacteria; order Vibrionales; family Vibrionaceae; genus Vibrio; species Vibrio sp. 10N.261.51.A3. Next base: position 32,628 of record NZ_JBFRPK010000006.1, on the reverse strand, counting down.
TTGATCTTGTTGTTTGATTCGTCGTCGGGAGTAATGGTTGGTAGCTTTTCAAGCGCACCTTCAACCCAGCCTGAAACAAACGAGTTCACGCGGCGTGTCACTTCTAAGGACCCTGTGCCAGAGCCAGCAAAGCTATTTCTGAATTGGCCGGTGTGTTCATTCAGTTCACGATAAATGATATCGAAAGCGAACGCTGCGAAGATCGCGCGGTCGGCTTCACCAATGAACTCAACACGCTTGAGGCCTTTATGATTCAGCAATACGGCTTCTACGCCAAATTTGGTGTTGATACCGCGAATAACACGCAGCAGTGTAGAACTGATATTTGCAGGTAACAGGTGACTGGACTGAGTTTTCCCCATCTTGATAAATTCAATATCGTCTTTTTCGAGACCATATTTCAGCATCAAGTTATGCGCCATTTTTATCGCATTGGCAGCTTCATTGACGTTCGCAGAATTTCCAAGCTCAAGACACTTGGCAATTTTCTTTAGGGCTTTTTTCTTATCCATCGACAATTTAATCAGTACCGCAAATTTTTAAAAGTCCAACATTTTACATGTTTTCGCGGGTAACAGAAAGGCAAAACTGGTTTGATGAACAAGGAAGGCGGTGAACATTGAACTGCATGAGCCCAGTTGGCGGTAAAAACAAAAACGCCATCAAGCGTATTGATGGCGTTAGTGACACGTTTTTTCAATATGTCTAGAGCATTCGTAAACTAGATACCCAGTTCATCGAGTAGATCTGCCGCAGAATCATTGCCAGAGCTTTGAGCTGGCTTGTTCGCTTCTTGCATTTTTTTCTGAGTCGCCTCAAGAATGCTATCTGGACATTCGTCTTCTGCGATTTCAAATTCTTCTAATTGAATGAACTCGGTCTTATCCATCGCAAGCTCAAGGTAGAAGATGTTGTTATTAGCGGTAGAGAAGGTCACACGACGAGCTTGTGGACGGTCGAGATTGGTATCAACAGAAAGGTTAACTTGCTTGTTCAGAGCCAGCATTTTCGGTTGGTTTTGTGTGATGTTGGTTTGCAGCTCTTTGCGGATTTTATTGGTGAAATCGCCAACTAATTGGTTCATCAACTCACCCAATACATCACCCACTTCGTCTGAAGTATGAAGCACAGCAAGCTCGTTTTCAGGCATGCCCATATTGCGCATGTAATTGGTGTAGATCTCTAGCGCTGCTTTGGACGTAAAATTAATAACAACGAGACCAGAAAAGCCGCCGTCAAACAGAACGAAGCAACCAAAATCTGGCTTTAGGCTTGTCTTGTTGATCTTTTGAACCATGGCTGAATAGGACACCTGAGAAGCCGTCGCTGAAGTCAGTACGCTTGAGACTGATTGGCATAGTTTAAGAAGGATATCTTCAGTTGTGACTGTTTTGTTTTTTTTCATTGTGATGTGCTCGTGGAGATGTCTTAAACAAAATGTTATTCAGTATATTGTTACTGAATTAAGACGAAAGTGACTATTTCTCCATTCTTGCACTGAGATTCTGATTTGATCACCTTTTTATATGATCTTAATAGTAGTAAAGTGACGAAATTCAAAGAAAATTATTAAAAATCTCAGATAACCCAATGCTGATAGGATCAGCGAAGTAGGGGCAGGAAGCAAATGTTACCAAGACTTCAACTCAATGCTGATGTCGATCCAGTTGTCGTACGCTTTTTAGATGAACTAAAAACAGCGGGCTTTACTGGCGACATTGAATCTCAATATTCTAGCCGTTTGGCTGTGGCGACTGATAATAGTGTCTATCAGCAATTGCCGCAGGCGGTCATCCTTCCTAAAACAACGCAAGACGTTGTGCTTATCGGTAAAGTGGTTTCTAAATCCGCTTACGAACGCGTGACTTTTTCCCCTCGTGGCGGCGGTACCGGAACCAACGGACAATCTTTAACAAAAGGTGTCGTGGTTGACCTGTCGCGATACATGAATAAGGTTCTTGAGATTAACGAGAAAGAGGGCTGGGTAAGAGTTCAGTCTGGTGTCGTTAAAGATCAATTGAACGACGCTGTTCGCCCTTATGGTTACTTTTTCTCTCCAGACCTTTCTACCAGTAACCGAGCAACCTTGGGTGGCATGATCAATACCGATGCTTCGGGCCAAGGGTCATTGAAGTACGGCAAAACGTCTGACCATGTATTGTCGCTGCAAGCGGTGTTCGCAGATGGTTCATGTCTAGAATCTGATTTATCACACGGCTTACCTGTAGAGGGTGAATTCGCTCACCATGCACTTACGGTGACAGAGGCGGTTTGTCGAGACAAACGCGCTCAAATCTTAGATAAATTCCCTCCGCTGAATCGCTTCTTAACAGGCTATGACCTAAAGAATGCAATCAACGAACAAGATGACAGCTTTGACCTAACTCGCGTTCTATGTGGCGCTGAAGGTTCTTTAGCATTCATCACGGAAGCAAAGTTAAACCTAACCAAGATTCCAAAAGCGCGCACACTGGTTAACGTGAAATACAACACGTTTGATTCTGCGCTGCGTAATGCGCCGTTCATGGTGGAAGCGAAAGCACTGTCTGTTGAAACGGTAGATTCAAGAGTATTGAACCTAGCGAAGCAAGACATCGTTTGGCACACCGTGAGCGATTTGCTGACTGATGTTCCGAACAAAGAGATGCTTGGCATCAACATGGTTGAGTTTGCAGGCCAAGATGAAGCGGAAGTTGAACAGCAAGTTCAAGCGCTGACTGCACGCCTTGAAACCATGGTTGAAAGCGAAGAAGCCGGCGTGATTGGTTTTCAAGTTTGTAGCGATTTGGCGAGCATTGGCCGAATCTACAACATGCGTAAGAAAGCAGTGGGTCTGTTAGGTGCGGCGAAAGGCCGAGCTAAGCCAGTCGCTTTTGCTGAAGATACTTGTGTACCACCAGAAAACCTCGCGGATTTCATCTCTGAATTTAGAGTGTTACTCGATTCAAAAGAGTTGAATTACGGCATGTTTGGTCACGTTGACGCGGGCGTATTACACGTTCGTCCAGCATTGGATCTGTGTGACCCGATGCAAGAAGCATTGATGCATGAAGTCTCTGATGAAGTGGTTAAGCTGGTGGCGAAATACGGCGGTTTAATGTGGGGCGAGCACGGTAAAGGTTTCCGTTCTGAGTATGGCCCAGACTTCTTTGGTGAAGAGCTGTTTACCGAATTAAGACGTATTAAAGCAGCATTCGACCCGCACAACAAGATGAACCCAGGCAAGATCTGTACGCCTTTAGAAAGTGACGCTGAATTGGTGAAAGTCACCGATACCAAGCGTGGTTTCTACGACCGTCAGATCGACGTACAAGTTCGTGACAGCTTCAAGCAAGCAATGGAATGTAACGGTAACGGCTTGTGTTTCAACTACGATACTAGCTCGCCAATGTGTCCTTCAATGAAAGTTACGGCTGACCGACGTCACTCACCCAAAGGCCGCGCAGGCTTGGTAAGAGAGTGGTTGCGTCAACTGACTGAACAAGGCGTTGATATTCTCGACCTTGAGCAAGAAGCGTTGAAAGACAACACACCCGTTAAGACTATGATTGAGCGTGTTCGCAATACGATGAACAAACGCCATGAGTACGATTTCTCGCATGAAGTTCATGAGGCGATGAACGGTTGTTTGGCGTGTAAAGCGTGTGCGAGTCAATGTCCGATCAAAGTCGATGTACCAAGTTTCCGTTCTCGATTCTTGAACATCTACTACTCGCGTTACCAGCGCCCTGCAAAAGATTATCTAGTTGCCAACATTGAAACCATGCTGCCGCTGATGGCGAAAGCGCCAAAAGTAGTCAACGCTGCATTGGGTCAAAAGTGGATCCAAACGGCAACAGCTAAAACGGTCGGTTATGTTGATGCACCATTGATGTCGGTGCCTACGCTCAAAAATCGTCTAGCGAGTAAAGAGCTGCAACTCTTCGATTTACAGTATTTAGAAGGCTTGTCTTCTGAACAGAAGAAACAGCATGTGCTGATCGTTCAAGACCCGTTTACCAGCTTCTATGATGCCGAGGTGATTGAAGACTTTGTCACTCTGGCTCAAAAACTTGGCAAAACTCCGGTACTGCTGCCGTTCAAACCGAATGGTAAAGCGTTGCACATCAAGGGCTTCTTAAATCGTTTTGCACGTGAGGCGAAATCGACTTCGGATTTCTTGTCGATGGTGGCGGATATCGAAATTCCTTTGGTCGGTGTTGATCCTGCTCTTGTGCTTTGTTACCGCGATGAATACGTCGAGATCTTAGGTGACAAGCGCGGCGACTTTGATGTACTTACTGTGCATGAATGGTTAATGCCATCGCTAGGTGAGTTCGAAGCACGCTCAGCAAGTGAAGATATGTGGTACTTGTTTGCTCACTGTACTGAGAAAACCAAAATGCCGAACGCTGAAAAAGAGTGGGGTACTATCTTCAAACACTTTGGGGCGGCGTTAACCAGCGTTCCTGTCGGCTGTTGTGGTATGGCGGGAACTTTCGGCCACGAAGTCGATAAGCTACAAATGTCGAAAGACATATATGGTTTAAGCTGGAAGCCTCAAATGCAGGACTTACCAAAAGATCGTTGCTTGGTGACGGGCTATTCTTGCCGCAGCCAAGTGAAGCGTTTTGAAGGTGAGAAGCTTGCTCACCCATTACAGGCGCTAGCAAAAATTCTCTAATACATTTAGCCCAGCAATTGCTGGGCTTTTTTCTAAACTAACAAAGGAATGTTAATAAGGAAAAGTATGAAATTTCTAGAATTAAAAGTACCACCAGTTGCACTGTTCATTATTGTATTCGTAGCATCATACTTCTGCGCTCAACAGTTGAGCCAAGGGACACTGGCATTGCCTTATGGAATGATTGTGTTAGGAATCGGAGTCACATTGAGTGGTGTGATCGGAATATCCGGTATATTGGAATTTCGAAAACAGAAAACCACCGTTAACCCGATCAAAGTAGAAACCGCTTCAGCCGTCGTGGACAGTGGAATTTTTGGCTACACGCGAAACCCAATGTACTTAGGGTTGTTCATCCTGCTATTTTGCTTTGGCTACTTCTTCCAGAATATCTTCAGTGTACTACTTAGCTTTGGCTTCGTAATCTACATGAATTACTTCCAAATCAAACCCGAAGAGCGAGCACTAGAACAATTATTCGGCGCAGAATATGTTGATTACAAACAAAAGGTTAGACGCTGGATTTAGTGATGATTTGAGTGCTGGCTTAGTAATCGAAATAAAAAAGCCCAGCTTGAGATTATCAAGCTGGGCTTTATTGATCTTGTTCTAGAGCTGATTAAGCAGCGGCTGTGAACTGAGCTAGAAACATCTCTTTGCGTTCGTTGAAGCGGTTTACTAGGTCGTCTACAGAAGCTTGGTCGTATGGCTTAAGGCCACTTGCTACCATACGCTTCACGCCTTTACCTACTACTTCGCCGTCTTCTTTGAAATCGAAGTTCAGGGTCACGATGCCACGTTTGCCTTCAACATCAAAAGTCGCGCCAGAGAATTCAACTTCTGGGTGAGACAGGTCTAGGCGAGTAAATTCAACTTCCATGCTCTCGTAAATCACTAGAGGACGTTGGCAGTTGATCATCATTTGTTGTTCTTCCATAAGAGGAACCATGATGTGTGGGAAGTTCATGCCAGAGAACTTAACGTAGTTTGTTACCACGTGCTCGATGAATGCTTGGTCGTGGCTCTTTTCACCTTCACAAGACATGTGTAGGTACTCTTTGCCTTTCTCGTCAACCAGTGAGCTTTCTTTCTCACATTTGTTGTCAACGCTAAGCGCAATACCGTTACCCACCATACCTGAAAAATCAAAACGCATTTTTTGGCTGATGCCTTCTTTCTGCAGAAGAACTGCAAACAAAAGATCGCCAGGCACGCAGAAGCGCTTGTTGTCTTCATCGTGAATTGGGTTGAAGTCAGCAGCTACTTTTTTAGCAAAGTGGCTAGCTTGTTCACGAGTGAATTGAAATTGATTGTCTTCAGTAGAAAAGTAAGGTGTCAGAAACATAGTATCGCTATTAGTCATCAAATCTGGGGTGGATTATAGCTAACTAACTTCGATCTAATGGTCTATCCAGTTAACTTTGCTTATATATCAGTCGATTAGATAAATACGTTGGATGGTATGTGACGATTTTGAGGGGAATAGGGGCTTGGATTTAATGCAACAAGGGCTAATCAATAGCCCCTGTTTATATGACGTGCTATTTCGCCAAACCTTAGAAGCTACACAGTAGGCCTTCTGGCATTAGATGGTTATGCACTGATAATTTGAGCAGTAGATTTGCTTGCTCGATATCAGGTGAGAAGTAACGGTCTTTGTCGTAGAAGCTGACTTTCTCGCGCAGTATCTGTTTTGCTTCTTCTACTCGAGGAGAAGAGAGATTTGGTGCTCTAAAATCCAAGCCTTGTGCTGCTGCTAAGTATTCAACAGCCAAGATGCCACGGGTGTTTTCTGCCATGTCACGCAGTCGACGACCCGCAAAGGTTGCCATAGATACATGATCTTCTTGGTTTGCCGATGTTGGAAGGCTGTCTACTGAAGCTGGGTGTGCCAGTGTTTTATTCTCGCTTGCCAGAGCAGCAGACGTTACTTGAGCAATCATAAAGCCTGAGTTAACGCCGCCGTTATCGACTAAGAAAGGTGGAAGTTTGCTTAGTGCGCTATCAATCAGCAGTGCCATTCTTCGTTCAGAAAGGCTACCAATTTCTGCAATCGCAAGTGCTAGGTTATCCGCTGCCATTGCCACAGGTTCTGCGTGGAAGTTACCACCTGAAATAATGTCGCCGTCTTCAGCAAATACCAGTGGGTTATCCGATACCGAGTTCGCTTCAACGTTTAACGTTTCTGCTGAATTACGAATTTGCTGTAAACAGGCACCCATCACTTGAGGCTGACAGCGCAACGAGTAAGGGTCTTGAACCTTTTCACAGCAAGTGTGTGATTCACCAATCTCACTCTTTTGATCAAGCATATGGCGATAAGCAAGCGCGGCATCCATTTGACCACGATGACCACGAACGCGGTGTATGCGAGGATCAAACGGACGACGACTACCCAGCGCGGCTTCAACAGACATCGCGCCACACACGGTTGCAGACGCAAACAAGTCTTCAGCTGCGAACAGACCTTCTAATGCAAAGGCTGTCGATGCTTGTGTGCCGTTCAACAGAGCTAAGCCTTCTTTCGGAGCAAGTGTGATTGGCTCCAAGCCTGCGATCTGCATTGCTTCTAAGCCCGTGATGATTTTGCCGTTGTGACGTGCTTGGCCTTCACCAAGCAGTACCGTACTCATGTGGGCGAGGGGAGCGAGGTCTCCAGAAGCACCCACCGATCCTTTTTGTGGTACACACGGGTAAACTTGTGCGTTCACTAGATCGATAAGAGCATTGATGACCTTGAGTCGGATACCCGAGTAACCACGAGACAAGCTGTTAATCTTAAGTACCATCATCAAACGTACAGTCTCATCAGACATGAATTTACCGATGCCTGCTGCGTGAGAAAGCACGATACTTTTCTGTAGTACTTCTAAATCTTCAGGGGCTATTTTGGTATTCGCTAATAAGCCAAAACCTGTATTGATGCCATACACGGTGCGATCTTCAGCAATCACTTGCTCGACAACGTGCATGCTCGCTTCAATATCAGGAATCGCTGCAGGGTCAAGTGATAAGTTTACAGGGCTACGGCTAATCTTACGCAGTTCAGGTAGGCCAAGAAGTCCTGGTTTAAGTAATAAATTCAACATGTTTTCTCCAGACATTAAAGGCGACGAAGTTCTTCGTTTAGCATAGGCAAATCAAGCTTCTGCTCTTTAGCACACTGCTTGGCAATATCGTAACCCGCATCAGCATGACGCATAACGCCTGTTGCTGGGTCGTTGTGAAGTACACGAGCAATACGCTGTGATGCATCTTCACTGCCGTCACAACAAATCACCATTCCTGAGTGTTGCGAGAAGCCCATACCAACGCCACCACCATGGTGCAGAGAAACCCATGTCGCGCCGCCTGCAGTATTTAGCAGAGCGTTCAATAGAGGCCAATCTGATACGGCATCTGATCCATCCATCATGCCTTCTGTTTCGCGGTTCGGGCTTGCTACTGAACCTGAATCTAGGTGGTCACGACCGATAACAACTGGTGCTTTCAGTTCGCCATTTTTCACCATTTCATTGAATGCTTGGCCTAAGCGTTCACGATCTTTCAAGCCAACCCAACAAATACGCGCAGGCAGGCCTTGGAACTGAATGCGTTCACGCGCCATATCTAGCCAGTTATGTAGATGTGGGTTGTCTGGAATCAGTTCTTTTACTTTTTGGTCTGTTTTGTAGATGTCTTCTGGGTCACCAGATAGTGCCGCCCAACGGAAAGGACCAATACCTTCGCAGAATAAAGGTCGAATATAAGCCGGAACGAAACCTGGGAAATCAAACGCGTTTTCTACGCCTTCTTCCAGTGCCATTTGGCGAATGTTATTACCGTAATCCACGGTCGCTGCGCCGCGGTATTGCAGGTCTAACATCGCTTGTACTTGAATCGCCATAGATTGCTTAGCGGCTTTCACCACTTTTGCTTCATCAATGGAGCGCTCTTGTGCGGCTTTCTCCATCGTCCAACCTTGCGGCAAGTAGCCGTTAAGAGGATCGTGGGCAGAGGTTTGGTCAGTCACCACATCAGGTGTGATATTGCGTTCAACTAACTCTGGGAAGACGTCTGCGGCGTTACCTAATAAGCCAACAGAGATTGGCGTGTCTGACTCTTTAATCATTGCCATCGCTTCATCTAAGCTGGTGGCTTTTTTGTCTACATAGCCAGTACGCAAGCGGTAGTCGATTCGTGATTCATCACACTCCACTGCGATCATTGAGAAGCCAGCCATCGTTGCAGCAAGAGGTTGAGCGCCGCCCATTCCACCAAGACCGCCCGTTAGAACCCACTTGCCGTTTGCTTCACCTTGGAAGTGCTTCTTCGCGATAGCGACAAAGGTTTCGTAAGTACCTTGAACGATGCCTTGTGAACCAATGTAGATCCAGCTGCCCGCGGTCATTTGGCCGTACATCATCAAGCCTTCTTTATCGAGCTCGTTGAAGTGTTCCCAGTTCGCCCAGTGTGGAACAAGGTTCGAGTTAGCGATCAGTACGCGAGGTGCGTTTTTATGAGTCGGGAACACGCCCACAGGTTTACCGGATTGAACAAGTAACGTTTGGTCGTCCTCTAAACGCTCCAATACTTCCACAATCTTGTCATAACATTTCCAATCACGTGCCGCGCGACCAATACCGCCATACACAACCAGTGCATGTGGGTGTTCTGCCACATCAGGGTCTAGGTTGTTCATCAGCATACGCAGTGGTGCTTCTGTTAACCAAGATTTAGCGCGCAAAGTGGTGCCGTGAGGTGCGCGAATTTCGCGAGTCGTGTCGAGACGAGGGTCACTGTTGTGGTGTTCCGTCATTTTGGAATTCCTTCTGTTTCACGTTATATCGTTGTAGTTGTAGTTATCGGTATAGCTGGATTAGTCGCTGGCCATTGCACTGGCAATATCCCAACACAAACGAGCTGCCAATCGAGCCGTTTGGCCATCGACGTCGTAGTCCGGGTTATATTCTGCAATGTCCGCGATAATGAGTTTTTTACTGTGTTGGAAAATCTGTTCTAGAAAAGGAGCGAGTGCTTCATAGCTCACGCCTCTTGCCGCTGGTGCACTTACGCCCGGCGCAGTAGCTGCGGGGAAAACATCGAGATCAATGGTGAGATAGAGATAATCACACTCAGCGATGAATTTTTGTAACTTGATCAGTTGAGCGACTTGATTCACTTGGGTCATGTTGCGGTCGTGTTCATACCACACGCCCAGTTGGTCAGCTTTGTTAAACAGCGCTTTGGTATTGCTGGCGGCACTCACACCAAGACAAGCGTAATGAAACGGCCACTGATGTGTGTGGCAGTAATCACTTATCTGGTTAAATGGTGTGCCTGAGCTTGGCTTTACGTCAGCGATGTCGCTTTCAAATTCACGAAGATCAAAGTGAGCATCAAAATTAACGATGCCGATCTTAGGATTGTGTTCTGATTGAATTTTATTTAGGTGCTCAGCGAGACCTTGAAAAGATGCCCAAGCAACCTCATGACCACCGCCAAGGGTAATCACTTTGTTGGTTGCTAAGGCATTGGCAATCACAGAAGCACACTGTTTTTGGCTGACTTCCAATTGACCATCATTGCACTCGATATCACCAAGATCCGCGATGTATGCGTCACTGTGCCAAGCCATATTCGCCAGAGCTTGGCGTATCAAGTTAGGTGCTTGTTTCGAGCCCACGCGTCCTTTATTTCTTGCAACACCGGCGTCGCTGGCAAAGCCTACCAAGGCGATAGCGCTGTCAGTCAGCTCGTCACTTAACTCGCTACTTTGCACTTGCTTGGTAATGTGATGAACGCGAGTACCGAGTGGGCCATCTTCAAGATCATTACGCCCTGTCCACACAAAGTTATGCATGGTTGTTGCGTTCTCTTGGATAGCGTTGGATTTAGATTGAGTCATGACACACCTCGCCATTAACAATGCGTTTATGCAGATGAGGAACACCGACTTGATAGCTTAGATCTGCAGGGTGGTCGATGTTCCAGATAGCCAAATCTGCGGCATAACCGATTTCGACTTTGCCTTTGGTTTGTGACTCACCAATGGCAGCCGCAGCGTTACAAGTTACACCACGCAATGCTTCTTCAGGTGTCGTGCCAAACAGGGTGCAGCTCATGTTCATCATCAGGGTTAAATCTGCAAAAGGGGAGGTTCCGGGGTTTAAGTCGGTCGCGATCGCCATTGGAATCTTGTGTTCACGAAGTAGGGCGATAGGCGGCTGTTGAGTCTCTTTCAAGAAGTAGAAAGCACCGGGTAATAAGGTGGCGACTGTGCCTGATTCTGCCAGCGCTTTTACTCCGGTTTCATCAAGGTATTCAACATGGTCGACAGAGAGTGCGCCGTATTTTGCTGCAAGCGCGCTGCCACCCATATTAGAAAGTTGTTCAGTGTGGCCTTTAATCGCTAGCCCATGTACTTTGGCAGCTGCAAAGACGCGTTCGGTTTGTTCTAAGTTGAAGCCGATAGATTCGCAGAACACGTCAACGGCATCGGCGAGCCCTTGCTCTGCAGCTTTAGGAATGATCTCTTGGCAAACCAGATCGATATAGCTGTCCGGTTGCTCTTTGTATTCGGGTGGCACAGCATGTGCTGCAAGGAGAGTGGTCGTGATCTTAATACGGCGATGATTCTCTAATGCTTTGGCTGCGCGTAACATTTTGAGTTCATCATCAAGTGTTAAACCATAGCCAGATTTTACTTCGATGCTGGTTACGCCACTTCTTAGTAGGCCATCAAGTCTCGGTAATGCCATTTCAACCAGCTCAGACTCTTGCGCTGCGCGTGTTGCAGTGACTGTCGCTAGAATGCCGCCGCCTTGCTTGGCGATGTCGGTGTAAGACACACCATTCAAACGCTGCTCAAATTCATTGGCACGATTACCCGCAAATACGAGGTGAGTGTGGCAATCAATTAATCCGGGTGTCACTAGCTTGTTCTTGCAGTCATAGGTGACGTAATCCAAAGAACCATCAACACGTACTTGTTCTAACTCAGAAGCAAGCGCGCCTTGGTTTGAACAAGAGATGGACACGATTTTACCGCTTTCGATAACGATATCTTGAGGGGAAGAGGGCTGATAACCGTCGACTCCCGAGCTCATGGAGACCACTCGTGCATTTTTGAGGATCAAATTCATAATCACCTAGATCTTTGCTAAACATTAAATGTATATACAAATAAATAGGCTAAACGCTGACCCGAATCAAGTCGATGTTGCAAAAATGTGATCGGCGATCAGGATGATGTTCTTTAATTTAGAAGTATCTTGGAGCTTAATTTGTACTTAGAACCAGGATGGTAGAGCAATGCAAAGCTGATGAGGCGTTCTTTGCTCCATGTTCTTCTATTCAAAAGAAGGCAAGGTTCTGATTCAGATAGCTTTAGTGACGTTCTGATTTGAGAATCTGGAATAATGGCTTCAACCGTGTGCTCGATAGCACTTAACGGGCAGCTTTTTGAAAGGTATTCGTTGGGCGTAGAGGTTGAAAAGTCTTGCTCTAGGTATTTTGGAGCGGCTTGAGAGTTCACCCAGCGCGCTTCCAATTGAATCGGTACGTTGTCCGCAAAGTGTATGATTTCACTATAGAACACTTCTGCGTTAATCATCACACCTAACCGTGTAGCCGTGCTTTCATCAGCCTTGATACTATCGTGCTTGATAACTTGGCTAGTATACGTTTGGCCTCGGTCTTTGATCTCTTGCGCTATGTTGTTGATATCAAGCAACGGAGATTGCGCTTTTTCGTCGGGTTCACAAACAAAAGTCCCCAGTCTTGGTTTCCTGATGAGCTTGCCTTCAGACACAAGATCTCGAATGGCCTTATTCACTGTCATTCGACTCACTTTGAACTGTTCAGTGAGTTCTAGCTCTGTGGTTATCTGGTAACCCACTGGCCAGTGACCACTGGTGATATTCTCGTCTATGAACTGTTTTATCTGAAGGTAGAGCGGTGCTTTCGACATAATGAAACCTTATTTGACTATACAAATAGAGTAACGGAATTTTTCACGATTTCAACATTTCCTCGGGCAATGTGACCTTATTCAACATAGATGGGGCAAATTGCTTGATTCTGTGAGGCAAGTGTCGCAAATTGTCACGCAATAACTATTCGTAAATCAGATAATTAGAAAGGGAAATAATATGTTTAAGAAATTAAAGGCCTCGTTGGGCATCGGTGCAGCAAAGGTTGATACCGTCTTAGATAATATTGAAGTTTTCCAAGGTGGAGAGTTGTCTGGCAATGTTCACATTGTTGGTGGCGACGTTGAGCAACAAATCGACCTGATTAACTTGGTTCTCAACACAGAAGTAAAAGTCGAAACGGAAGATAGCACCAGCTACGAAACTTTTTCGTTGGGTCGTATTCAAGCGGTAGAACCATTTGTGATCCAACCGGGTGAAACCAAATTGGTGCCGTTCCGTCTTAAGTTAAATGATGAAACACCAGTCACCGCGTTGAACGCACAAATGAACCAATGCCATGTGTGGGTTGAAACCAACCTAGATATCGGCTTTGCGATTGATCCTAAAGACCGTGACTTTATCTCCGTTCATCCACTGCCAACAGTCGCTAAAATTATCCAAGGTGTGGAAGCATCGGGCATGGCAATGGTGAAAGCAGACGTAGAGAAGGGCTTCTTAAAAGGCAACAGCTTTGCTTCTCGTTCGGGCTGTTACCAAGAGATTGAGTTTCGCAGCGGCGGCTTCATGAATAATAAAGAGATCGAGCTGTCATTCATCGTTGAAGGTTCAATGGTTCACTGCCTAGCAGAAATCGACCGCTCAATGAGCTTCCGCGGCGACCAATACATCTCATTCAGCTTACCTGCTAATGCGGCCGACTCAGACATTCGCAACGCTGTATCAAGAATCATGAGTGCGTAGTTCCCTTTCTGTTAGTAGTCGCTTTTTCTATTAATAGAGACAAGACAGTACGATTTCTATAGCCGAACTTATCCGTTCGGCTTTTTTGTATTGTAGATAAAGCCAACGAATTACTGATTGAACTATGGGTTAGGCGTTAGAAGGATCTATATAGAAGAGACATTTCAGTCATATAGTTTTGTGGTGCTGCGGGACTAACATTGTCATTTCATATTATTTCGTTACAATGTTCGGCTACTCACAGATGTGGCATCTGTATTTGCTTCTATGTGGGTATATTTATTATGCATATATCCCCAATCAGCGTACTCGTTGATTGAAAGACATATATTAAACATTTTCATGTGTTGCTTGGTGTGCAACACCACTGTAAAGGACAAATAATGCCAATTATTACTCTTCCTGACGGTAGTCAGCGTCAATTTGACAACCCTGTATCAACTCTAGATGTTGCCCTATCAATCGGTCCTGGTCTTGCGAAAGCTACCATTGCTGGTCGTGTAGACGGCGAGCGTGTTGATGCTTGTGATCTTATCGAAAACGATGCAAGCCTAGAAATCATCACAGCTAAAGATGAAGTTGATGGCCTTGAAATCGTTCGTCACTCTTGTGCTCACCTTTTAGGCCACGCGGTTAAGCAGCTTTTTCCAGAAGCGAAAATGGCGATCGGTCCTACTATCGATAACGGTTTCTACTACGATATCGATCTTGAGCACTCTCTAACGCAAGACGATCTAGAAAAGATCGAAAAGCGCATGAAAGAGCTAGCGAAGACCAAATACCAGGTTGTTAAGAAGAAAGTTAGCTGGCAGGAAGCGCGCGACGCATTCGAAGCTCGCGGCGAGACTTACAAGATTGAAATCTTGGACGAGAACGTTTCTAAAGACGATCGTCCAGGCCTGTACCATCACGAAGAATACATCGATATGTGTCGTGGTCCACACGTGCCTAACATGAGCTTCTGCCAGCACTTCACTCTACTTAACGTAGCGGGTGCATACTGGCGTGGTAACAGTGACAACAAGATGCTTCAACGTATCTACGGCACTGCATTCCACGACAAGAAGGCACTTAAAGCTCACCTTGTGCGCCTAGAAGAAGCGGCTAAACGTGACCACCGTAAAATCGGTAAAGCGCTTGACCTATTCCACATGCAGCAAGAAGCACCAGGCATGGTGTTCTGGCACCACAACGGTTGGACTATCTTCCGTGAGCTAGAAGTATTTATTCGTCAAAAACTGACTGAGTACGATTACCAAGAAGTTAAAGGCCCATTAATGATGGACCGTGTTCTTTGGGAACGCTCTGGTCACTGGGATAAGTACGCTGAAGCGATGTTCACTACTTCTTCAGAGAACCGTGAATACGCTATCAAGCCAATGAACTGTCCTGGTCACGTTCAAATCTTCAACCAAGGTTTGAAATCTTACCGTGATCTACCGCTACGTATGGCTGAGTTCGGCTCATGTCACCGTAACGAGCCGTCTGGAGCACTTCACGGCATTATGCGTGTTCGTGGCTTCACTCAAGATGATGCTCACGTATTCTGTACTGAAGACCAAGTTCAACAAGAAGTTAAAGCTTGTATTGAAATGGTTTACGATACTTACACAACTTTCGGCTTCGAAAGCATCGTTGTTAAGCTATCTACTCGTCCAGAACAGCGTGTAGGTTCAGACGAAATGTGGGACCGTGCAGAGGCTGACCTTAAGCAAGCGCTAGAGGCAATGGACATTGCATACGAGATTCAAGAAGGCGAGGGTGCGTTCTACGGACCTAAGATTGAATTTACTTTGCATGATTGTTTGGACCGCGCTTGGCAATGTGGTACAGTGCAGCTCGATTTTGCATTACCAGAACGTTTAGGTGCTACTTACGTAGGTGAAGATAACGAGCGTCACACGCCAGTTATGATCCACCGCGCGATTTTAGGTTCACTAGAACGCTTCATTGGTATTCTTATTGAAGAATACGCTGGCTTCTTCCCAACGTGGTTGGCGCCAGAACAAGCAGTTGTAATGGGCATTACAGACAAACAGTCTGAATATGTACAAGAAATTACGAAAAAACTGCAAAAAAGTGGATTTAGAGTCAAAGCAGACTTGAGAAATGAGAAGATTGGCTTTAAAATCCGCGAACATACTTTGAAACGTGTACCGTTCATGCTTGTGTGTGGTGACCAAGAAATGGAAGCCGGCGAAATTGCAGTACGTACACGTAAAGGTAAGGACCTTGGCAAATTTAAAGTGGATGACTTTATTTCATACATCCAAGCCGAGGTTTCAAGCCGTAAGCTCAATCTGGAGGAATAGCTATTAAAGGCGGAAGACGTGGCCAACAACCGGCCAAACAAAACCAGCACCGTTTAAACGGTGACATTCGTGGCGTTCGTGAAGTGCGTCTAACTGGCGCAGACGGCGAAGCTGTTGGTGTAGTATCAATCGCTGAAGCGATGGAAGCTGCAAATGAAGCTGGTATGGATCTTGTAGAGATCAGCCCTAACGCCGAGCCGCCAGTTTGTCGTGTGATGGACTACGGTAAGTTCCTCTTCGAGAAGAGCAAAGCTGCGAAAGAGCAGAAGAAGAAGCAAAAGCAGGTTCAGATCAAGGAAATTAAATTCCGACCTGGAACTGATATTGGAGACTATCAGGTAAAACTACGCAACCTGACTGGTTTCCTAGAAGACGGCAACAAAGTGAAGGTAACAATTCGCTTCCGTGGCCGCGAAATGGCTCACCAAGAAATCGGTGTTGACGTTCTTAATCGTTTGAAAGCGGATACTGAAGAATTTGCAGTAGTCGAATCTTTCCCAACGAGAATTGAAGGTCGCCAGATGATCATGGTGTTGGCCCCTAAAAAGAAGTAATTAACGGCTTTGCAAGTAATTGAACCCTGCAGCCTCAGGTTGCGGGGTTTTATTCGCCCTAATTACTATGTTATTAACAACTCAACAATGCGGAGTTATTCATCATGCCTAAGATGAAAACCAACAAAGGTGCTGCTAAGCGTTTCCAGAAAACTGCTGGTGGTATTAAGTTTAAGCACGCTGGTAAACGTCACATCCTGACTAAGCGTACTACTAAGAACAAGCGTCAGCTACGTCCGAACTCGATCCTTCCTAAATGTGAAGTTGCTCAAGTTCTACGTATGATGCCATACGCTTAATTCTTTTTAGTTTATAAATTCGTTTAGTTTAGGAGAAGCATAATGCCTCGCGTAAAACGTGGTGTACAAGCTCGTGCACGTCATAAGAAAGTTCTAAAACAAGCTAAAGGTTACTACGGAGCACGTTCACGTGTTTACCGCGTAGCTTTCCAAGCAGTTACCAAAGCTGGTCAATACGCTTACCGTGACCGTCGCAACAAGAAACGTCAATTCCGTCAACTTTGGATTGCACGTATCAACGCGGCATCTCGTCAAAATGGTCTATCTTACAGCCGTTTCATCAATGGCCTAAAGAAAGCATCTATCGAGATCGACCGTAAGATTCTTGCTGACATCGCAGTATTCGACAAAGCAGCATTTGCTGTTCTAGTTGAAAAAGCGAAAGCATCTCTATAATTTAGAGTTAGCTTAAAGGTTTAAGAAAAGGAGAACTTCGGTTCTCCTTTTTTATTGCCTGTAATTTGGCTTTGCCATACTCTCTCGCATCTCGCATCTCGC
>NZ_JBFRPK010000006.1:0-14639 GCF_041471965.1 Vibrio sp. 10N.261.51.A3 | reverse complement strand
CTCGCATCTCGCATCTCGCATCCCGCACCTAATTTTTATTCGCTTGAACACGCATTCTGGTATATAAACATTTACCTAACCTTTAAATGTAAAGCGACCGAAATAAATGACCGCACCGACCACTATGACGTTCTTCGAACGTTTTGAAACTGACATCCTATCTGGCAAGAAGACGATTACTATTCGTGATGAATCTGAGCGAGACTACCAGCCAGGCAGTGTTGTGGAAGTATCGACGCTAGAGCAAGACCGTGTGTTCTGTAATCTTAAGATCATCAGCGTTGAGCCAATTTTGTTTGATGACTTAGGTGAGTTCCATGCTCAGCAAGAGAACATGACGCTGCAAGTACTGAAAGACGTGATTCAAGATATCTACCCGGGTATCTCTCAACTGTATGTGGTTTCTTACGAGCTTGTGTAGCCCGCTTTAAATAGAATTTGTTGATCAATACTGCGTCTAACGCAGAGCAATGATAAAGGGAAGCCACAATGAGTGAATTACAGAGCGAAACAGTTCAGCAAATTTTGCTTCAACTTTATTGTCGTGAGCAAAATGAGCAGCCGTTAATCTCTAGAACTGATCTCGACATTGCTCTTTATGATAGCGAAGGCTTTCTAGCGTGGCGTGACACAAGGCGTAACTTTACGGTCAGTGATATCGAGAATCGAGTTTGGGTGAAGAGCTGCCCCGGCGGTTACATCACTGAAGTGCACTTCAATGCTGACGGTTCTTTGATTGAATATCGTTTGTTCGACCGATTTGAAACAACAGGGCAGTGGCAACTAAAAGACGGTTTGTTACACGTCGAGATTCTGAAGGGTGAGAACTGCTACCAGTTTGCTGTTGTGGCTCGTGCTGACCTTAATATTCACTCTGCGGTTGAGTATAAGAGCGGAGAGCTGCATTCGTACTTGAAGCTTGTTCAAGTTGAAAGCTAAACGCTGGTTCGTTTAATTAGCATATAAAAAAGCCAACAGTGATGTTGGCTTTGTTGTCTTCAATCTGACTGAATACTTCTATTAAGCTTCGAAGTTCGCCAATCGAGTATAAAGCTCGCTGTCTTGATCTTGCTTTGCACAAATCGTCAGTAGGTCTTCAATAAAGTACTTCAATGCACGTGCTTCAATTCGGCGAATACCTTGTTGATGTTCTTCAGTTAGGTAGCCGTAGATAGTCGCAGCGCCAAAGTCACCAAAGATCATCTGACCTTGTTCGTTCACTAAAGTGTTGTGAGCGTATAGATCACCATGAGAGACTTTATTGGCATGAAGGTGTTCAAACACATCAATCATCTGCTCTGTAATGCTATTGATTTGAGCAATTGAAAGTTCGAAACCTTCTGGGAAAGTATCACGCGTGCAAGTCTCGAGTGTTGGTGGTAGCCCTAGGTTGTAGTAGCTGTTTGGAATGAGTTCCATCACCAAAGCTAGGTAATCTTGTTCCTCTACTTGGGCGATAGATTTTACCAAGTTGTTATGGTGTCCAGCCTGCAAGCACGCTTCCAGTTCATCATGTGGGTAGCCGTCACTGGTGACTTCGCCTTTAAACACTTTAACCGCCACTTCCTGTGGAAAATCGAAGTCGCTGTTTAGCCAGCTTGCATGCGAGATCACGCCAGATGCGCCTTGGCCAAGTACTTGATTCAGTGAATAGCTTTGAGAGCTAACCGCAGGCACGCTATCTAAGCTGCTAGGGTGTTTGCAAAACGGGTTACCCGCAAACGCTAACCAAGCCAGTTTTGGTAGCTTGATAAGGAACTCTGGGAATTCAGTCAACTGGTTTGCAGACAGGCGAACTAGCTCAAGGTTGGATAGGTTTTCCATGCTTTCTGGTAACACGCGAATCTTGTTACCCGCCAATGCCAGTTTCTGTAGTCGCGGTCTTTCACCTAGTGAGCTAGGCAGGGCCTCAATCTCATTGTCGGTCAGGATTAACCAACGTAGTTGAGTCGGCAGAGATTGTTCGCTAACGGTTTTGATTTGGTTGGTTTTGAAGCCAACCATTTCGAGCTTAGGAAGTGACCCTAGAACATCAGGCAGGTGCGTAAACAGGTTATTCGACGCGAAGATAATACGCAGGTTAGTTAGCTTTGATAACTCGGCTGGTAGGTCTGACAGCTGATTACCTGAAAGGTCTAGGATCTCAAGAGAATCTGCAAGCTCTATGATTTCTAGAGGAAACTCGGTGAGACTTTCCGACAGTTTTAAGCGCTTAATACCTTTAAGTTGCCCTGATTTTAATTGTTCTAGAGTATGCAAACCTTAGCCTTATGAATAGATGTTCGAGGCGCGTAGTTTACTTGTCTCAATCAAGAAAGGCGAGTATCCGGAAGAATACTCGCTTAACTAAACTAAGTGAACGAATTTACGAAGGTTAAAGCTGGATATGGTTTTGGCTAACGCCGACTTCCTCAACAAAGTCGCTATCATGACTGACCAAGATGAATGCACCCTGGTATTCACGCAGAGCCGAAGCCAATATTTGCTTCGAGTCTATGTCCAAGTGATTGAATTGTGTTCAAATAATTAAAGCACCTGTGTGGCGCTTTAGTGATCATTATTGGAAATAAATTGAATCTAGAATTTATATTTTTTGGTTTAGGGTTTAGAGCTTAGAGCTTAGAGCTTAGAGCTTAGAGCTTAGAGCCTTGGGCTTAGAGCTTAGAGCCTTGGGCTTAAAGCTAAAGCTACTTGGTTTGCCCACCAACGGCGCGCCAACACATATCAAAGCTATCGTTGATGTACTTCGATGTTTGCTCTGGTGGAGACTCGCTTTGTTCAATCAGCCAGTTTGCACAAATCAGAAAGTGGCTATGAATGAAGTGTCTAACAAGGTTAATGTCCAACACCATCAATTCACCATCTTGTTGCCCTTTCAAAATGATCTCGTCTAGCGATGCGAACATCTGTGAAACAATCACTTCTCGAGTTTGAGTCGTTGGGTCGAAATGAACATTGGTGAAGAACTTCATCGCAACCGGATTCTCTAATGCCCACTCAATTCCTGTGATCCACATGAACTTAAAGGTTTGGTAGCGATCTTCTACAGCCACATCAGTGTGCGGTTGAAGGGTCGAGAATAGCTCTAGCTTCAGCTCGCGAAACAGTTCATCAATCAATAGAGATTTATTCTCGAAGTGGTGGAACAACGTCGCTTTTGCCACGCCGGCTGTTTTCGCTATTTGTCCGGTAGATGTGCCCTCTAGCCCCTGTTGAGAGAAGAGCAGGAGTGCAGCATCTAGGATTTTTTGTCTTTTGGTGATCATCTATTGAGTACTTTGAACATCAGTTTCTTGATTGGGTTGTTGTAAGGAGGATGCATTAACTTGGTGAAGTTGATTTTTCCTCTACTTAGAACGGTTTTGGCATGGCTAAGGGTCTTGAAGCCCTCAATGCCGTGATAGTGTCCCATGCCTGAAGGGCCGATGCCACCGAATGGTGCGTCTTCTGCAGCCACATGCACCAAAGAATCATTAATACACACGCCGCCAGAGTGCGTGTCTGATAAAAGCTTGTCTTGGGTTTCTTTATTATGGCTCATTAGGTACAGAGCCAGTGGGCGTTCTCTCTCTGTGATGTAATTGATTGCTTCTTCGATGGAATCATAAGGCACGATAGGCAAAACAGGACCAAACAGCTCTTCTTGCATCGCGAGCATCTCATCGTTCACTTCGGTGAGAAGGTGCGGCGTCATTCTGTGGTTTACATCGTCTTGTGCTTGTTCGGTTACCGTGTGAATAACCGCGCCTTTGGCTTGTGCGTCTTCAATGACACCTTTCAAGCGATTGTATTGGCGCATGTTGATCACTGAGGTTAAGTCTTTGCTCTCAATACCGGCTTTATAAAGCTTCTTGAAATAACGCTTATAGGCTGTGATGAACTCGTCTGATTTTTCTCGCGGCAATAAGATGTAATCAGGCGCTACACATATCTGGCCAGCGTTTAGACTCTTGGCAAACAAGATACGTTCAACAGCGTCAGCTACATCAAAGTCAGGGGCAATGATGGTTGGAGATTTGCCGCCTAATTCCAAGGTAACTGGTGTTAAGTTGTTAGCCGCTGCTCTCATAACGTGTTTACCCACAGCGGTTGAGCCTGTGAAAAGGATATGGTCAAACGGCAGTTGGCTAAATTTAGCGGAAACGTCAGCTTCGCCTTCGATAATCGCAACCTGATCTTCACTAAAGCCTTCGGCCAACATCGCTTTTAAAATTCGGTTGGTCGCTGGAGTAAACTCCGACATCTTGAGCATCGCCGTGTTGCCCGCTGCTAACGCTGTGATCAGAGGGCCTAAAGAGAGCATGACTGGGAAGTTCCAAGGCACGATGATACCAACCACACCTACTGGCTGATAATGCACAGTAATCTTGGCTGGTGTTAGCATCAAGCCGGCTTTTCGACGTGAAGGCTTCAACCACTTCTTCAGGTTTTTATCACTGTAATTGATCTGGTGTAGGGAAGGGGTGATGTCAGCAATTAAGCTGTCGTGCTCTGCTCGATGGCCATAATCTTCTGATACCGCTTCAATTAACTGCTCTTGGTAGCGCATTAATAGTTTTTTCAAGACTGAGAGATCATTTCGTCTCTGATCAAGTGTTGGATTAACGTTGTTACGGTAGTGATCTTGTTGTCGGTTGAATATTTGATCCATGTCGTTGGTGCTCGACGTGTTTGGTTCAAGGTCTAGATTATGGCTCATAGTATCCCCTAAATTCGAAGGCTGACCGATTGGTTGGTCAGTTAAAATTACAAGAAGATTGAACCGAATACAAGATATGCGCGAGAAAAGTTCAAAAATTGAGCGGTTACAACATTGAAGTGAGCGAGTTCTAGTAGGAAGAATGAAGTGTTTATCGGCATCGAATCGCGGGACACAAGCTGTGTTGGTGATAGCGAGAGTTCAGATTGTGAAGTGCTTATATTTGTCACAACTCTGACTTAACCTCACTCAATTTACTAAAAATCTTTTGGTTTCTGCACATTTTTTCTCCCTAATTTAATGTGAGAAATTGCTTTATATTTAATGCGCTTCAGCCTGTTTTTTACCCTAAAACCTTGTAATTCCTTACCTGTCATTTTAAGTCGATCTGTCGATAAAAAAACGTAATCGTCACCACAAATATCAATGGTTGGACTCGCTCTTAATAATATCGGTTAATGCAGCCAACAAATCGTTTTTGAACGCTTTTTGTTGGGTTATACCTCGCTATTCCAAAGAGGTATCTTCTGTCGATGGCCCTATAGTGTGAGGTCTCTAGAATTGGAAAATTCGGTTAATTTGGAACGCATCCGTGCTGAGTATAATGTAAAGCACTGGAGCCAAGGTTTTTATGGAATTGATGATAACGGTGAGGTGTATGTTTCACCGAGCGAGACGGATCATCAAGTCCCACTAAGTAAGATCGTAAAACAGTTAGAGCAAAGAAATATTGGTTTACCTGCTCTTGTGCGTTTTCCTCAAATAGTGCATCAACGTGTGCACAATATCTGTAACGCATTTAACCAAGCGATCGACGAATATCAGTACGACAATCGTTACCTACTTGTTTATCCGATTAAAGTTAACCAACAAAAAGAAGTGGTTGATGAGATCTTAGCGAGCCAAGCTCAATTAGAGCAAAAGCAGCTAGGACTAGAGGCGGGCAGCAAACCTGAACTATTAGCGGTACTGGCGTTGGCTCAAAAAGCGAGCTCTGTGATCGTGTGTAACGGTTACAAAGACAGAGAATACATCCGCCTTGCACTGATTGGCGAAAAGCTAGGCCACAAAGTCTTTATCGTTCTAGAGAAGTTGTCTGAGCTTGATCTTGTTCTTTCTGAAGCGAAAGCACTTGGCGTAAAACCTCGTTTGGGTTTACGTATTCGTCTTGCTTCTCAAGGTGCAGGTAAATGGCAAGCAAGTGGTGGTGAGAAGTCGAAATTCGGTTTGTCTGCATCACAAGTGCTTACTGTTATCGAATGCTTGAAAGCCGAAGACCAGCTGGATGTACTTGAACTCGTGCACTTCCACCTAGGTTCACAAATGGCAAACATTCGTGACGTGCGAAATGGCGTGAGTGAAGCGGCTCGTTTCTACTGTGAACTGCGTGATATTGGCGCTCAACTGAAGTTCTTAGATGTTGGTGGTGGCTTGGCAGTCGATTACGACGGCACGCGTAGCCAATCTTCAAACTCAATGAATTACGGCTTGCTTGAATATGCTCGTAACATCGTGATGACAGTAGGGGATATTTGTAAACTCTACAATCAGCCACAACCTGTGATTATTTCGGAGTCTGGTCGCTCACTGACTGCGCACCATGCTGTGTTGATCACCAACGTGATTGGTACTGAAAGCTACTCACCGGAAGATATGGCTGCGCCAGAAGCAGACGCACCACTGTTGCTAAACAACATGTGGAAGAACTTCTTGGAGTTAGATGCAGGTAATGATGACCGCGCGCTGATTGAGATCTACAACGACACGCAAAGTGATATCGCAGAAGCACACAACCAATTTGCGACAGGCATGCTGAACCTTCAGCACCGTGCTTGGGCAGAACAGATGTCTTTGCGTATTAACTATGAACTTAGCTCTCGTATGAGTACTAAGAACCGCTACCACCGTCCAATCTTGGATGAGTTGAGTGAGCGTTTGGCTGATAAGTTTTTCGTGAACTTCTCTTTGTTCCAATCGTTGCCAGATGCTTGGGGTATCGATCAGGTGTTCCCTGTATTGCCTCTAAGTGGTTTGGACAATGCGGACGAGCGACGCGCGGTAGTACTAGATATCACATGTGATTCTGACGGTACGATCGATCAGTATGTTGACGGCCAGGGCATTGAAACAACGTTGCCAGTGCCAGCATGGAACCCAGACGAACCTTACCTGATGGGCTTTTTCCTAGTAGGCGCATACCAAGAGATCTTGGGTGATATGCATAACCTATTTGGTGATACGCACAGTGTTGTGGTGAATGTTGATGAAAGTGGTCAAGCGAATATCGACTACATCAACGAAGGCGACACAGTAGAAGACATGATGCGTTATGTTCATATCGATATGGACCTAATTCGTCAGAACTACAAAGAATTGGTCACGGCGAAAGTACCAGCTCAAGAACAGCAAAGCGTACTTGAAGAGTTAGAGCAAGGCTTGATGGGTTACACCTATCTTGAGGATTTTTAATGAACGATCTATTTACGAAACCAGATTACTCGCTGTATTCCAATGCGATGACGTTTATGCGTCGTCCTTTGGCACAGAACCCAATCGACAACGATGCTGATGTGGTTGTGTTGGGTGCGCCGCTAGATATGGCGACGTCCGGTCGTCCGGGTGCTCGTATGGCCCTGATGCGATTCGTCGTGCTTCTGTGAACTTGGCGTGGGAAGGCAAAAAATTCCCGTGGGATTTCAATGTATTTGAACATACCTCGGTAATTGATGCTGGCGACCTTGTGTTTGATTGCGGTGATGCAGAAGACCTAACTCAACGTTTAGAAGCAGCTGCTGATGCGATTCTAAACAGTGGTAAAACTCTGTTAGGTTTAGGTGGCGATCACTTCATTACACTGCCTTTGTTAAGAGCATATGGCAAGAAGTACGGTGAGATGGCTCTGATTCACTTCGACGCGCACACTGACACTTACAGTCAGGGCAGTCGTTACGATCACGGTACTATGTTCTACCATGCGCCAAATGAAGGTTTAATTTCGCCTGAACATTCAGTGCAAATTGGTATTCGTACAGAGTACAAGCAGGAAGGACACGGCTTTAACGTTATTAACGCGATGCAAGCGAACGACATGAGCGTGGACGAGATCATTGCTCAAGTGAAAGGCATTGTTGGTGATAAGCCAGTTTACCTAACGTTTGATATCGATTGTCTGGATCCTGCTTTTGCTCCGGGTACAGGTACTCCGGTTTGCGGCGGTTTGAATTCAGATAAAGTTCTGAAAATTATCCGTGGCTTGCAAGGTATCAACATGGTTGGTATGGACGTTGTAGAGGTTTCTCCAGCGTATGACCAAAGCGAGATTACAGCATTGGCTGGTGCGACGATTGCTCTCGAGCTGCTTTACGTCTGGACTGCAAATCGCCTTGCTAAATAATAGTGTGTCATTGTTAACAGCGTAACGCTATATACTGATTTTAAAGCCCACTAAGGTTTAACTTAGTGGGCTTTTTTTGTCACTTCCAGAAAACAACCTGTGACCAAATTGAAGAGGGGAGCTGTTGTTTATCAGTTGGTTAAAATTCCGATATATACATTTTATGCAACTTGTTTTATTGTTTTTGATACAAACTCCACCACCTATCCTCTGGTTATTGTCTCACAAATGGTAATTACTTCTGCTTTACTGTTGACGTATAGAAAGCATCAATCAATACCCCATGTTTGCTAATGATTTATCAACTTTATTGCTGTATGTATTATAAATAATGAGGTGTAATTATATTGTGAATTTATTTGCATATAAATCAATACCATACTAACTTTTAACTAAGTTATTCAAACTCCAACAAGAATCCCTCGGTTTGTGAAAAAGCGCCTCTTAGCACAGACATGGCATTTTTTATGGGGAAGACTAGTCTTAAGAGTAAGTAAACTATAAAAAAACAGGTGAAATACTTTCTCATTTCAGGCCAGTTAGGCGTAACAATGGATTGTCATTGATGAGAGCTAAGTATGTATTCAAGTGAAACCTGAAATTGTTATTACCAATAATTTTCACAGCGCTCGAGAGCAGTGTTTTGTGACTACGGGGGATATATGGATATCGAAGTTTCACGCCAGGTTGCTGTAGTTGAGGCAGTTAGTGGACATGTTGTGGTCGTTAAGCCAGACGGCAGCGCAAGAAAAATTTCAATTGGCGATATCATCCGTGAAAATGAGATCGTGATTACGGCCAACAAGTCAGAACTTGTATTAGGTGTGCAGAATGATTCAATTCCAGTTGCAGAGAATTGTGTCGGTTGTATTGATGAAAATGCTGCATGGGTAGACGCCCCAATAGCCGGTGAGGTTAATTTTGACTTACAGCAAGCGGACGCAGAAACCTTCACCGAAGACGACCTTGCTGCAATTCAAGAAGCCATTTTAGGTGGTGCCGATCCGACTCAAATCCTAGAGGCAACGGCCGCTGGTGCTGGACAAGGTTCTGCAAACTCCGGCTTTGTCACTATTGATTACAACTACACACAGACTCAGCCATCGACATTCTTTGAAACCGCTGGTCTAGCAGAACAAACGGTTGATGAAGACAGAGAAGAGTTCAGGTCGATCACTCGTTCATCAGGCGACCAATCAATCAGTGAAGCTCTTACTGAAGGCTCGATATCTGATAATACTTATCCTCAATCTATCACGACGACAGAAACTATCATTGCTGGTAGTTTAGCGCTCTCCCCTGATTCTTTTGTTCCAGAAGCACTGTCTCTCGCTTCGCTACTCACAGAGCTAAACAGTGATATTACTTCAAGTGGTCAACCCGTTACGTTTACTTATGATGCGGCGACGAACTCTATCATTGGTGTTCAAGGCACCGATGAAGTATTACGCATCGACATCGATGTTGTTAGTGTTGGAAACAACGCTGAGCTTTCATTGACCACAACGATTTCTCAACCAATTGATCACGTAACGTCTGTTGGTGGCGGTCAGGTTTCCTATACAGGCGATCAAATTAACATCACTTTTGATATTCAAGGTGAAGACACCGCCGGAAACCCATTAGCAACACCAATTAATGCGCAAGTTGCCGTGGTTGATGGGGGCGATCCGTCTGCTGAAAGTGTGAATATCAGTAACGTAGAAACTAGCAGTGCAGCAATTGAAGGAGCGTTCTCCAATATTGGTAGTGATAATCTTCAATCAGCTGTATTTGATGCTGGTGCACTGGACCAGTTTGATGGGTTGCTCAGCGATAATCAAAATACGCTTGCAAGGCTATCTGATGATGGGACAACGATCACTTTGTCCATTCAAGGTCGAGGTGAGGTTGTTCTCACTATCTCACTAGATACCGATGGTACTTATAAATTCGAGCAGTTTAATCCAATAGAACAAGTGGGCACCGATTCACTGACGTTCGATTTACCGATCACGATTACCGATTTCGACCAAGATGTTGTAACCAATAACATCAACATTGTTATCACTGATGGCGATAGCCCAGTCATTACTAATGTCGACAGTATTAGTGTCGATGAAGCAGGCATCATTGGTGGCTCACAAGAGGGAACCGCGCCTGTAGCGGGGAGCGGAAGTATCACTGCCGATATTTTCGAAAGCGACATCATCGACCATTATGAACTGGAGCCGACGGAATTTAATACGGGTGGCACCTTGGTTTCAAATGGTGAGGCTGTGTTACTCGAGCTGGTTGATGAAACCAATGGTGTGCGAACGTACGAAGGCTATGTTGAAGTCAATGGTTCTCGAATTACGGTCTTTGATGTTAAAATTGATAGCCCTTCATTGGGCAACTATGAGTTTAATCTTTATGAAGAACTTTCTCATCAAGGCGCTGAAGATGCGCTGCTAACTTTTGCATTGCCAATTTATGCTGTTGATGCAGATGGCGACCGTTCTGCACTATCTGGCGGTTCGAGTACACCAGAAGCCGCAGAGATTCTCGTTAATGTCACAGATGATGTTGTTGAGCTAGTTGATAAAGTTGAGTCAGTCACGGAACCAACTTTAGCCGGCGATACCGTTGTTTCGTATAACCTATTCAACTTCGAAGGCGCTGATGGCTCGACAATTCAATCTTTTAACTATGATGGTGTTGATTACTCACTAGATCAGAGCTTGCTGCCAGATGCTGTTCAAACATTCAGTTTTACTGAGGGTGTTGTAACCATCTCACTAAATGGCGATTTTAGTTTTGAAGTCGCTCGTGATATCGACCACTCAAGCAGTGAAACTCTCGTCAAACAGTTCTCGTTTTTAGCTGAAGATGGTGATGGAGACACTGACACTTCATCGCTTGAGCTAAGTATCACTGACGGCCAAGATCCAATCATTGATTTGATCCCGCCTGTTACTCTCTCAGAAACCAACCTTGCTGATGGATCTTCTCCAAGCGGAAGTGCGGTCAGCGCTACCGAGACGGTTACCTTTACTGCAGGCAGTGATGATGTGGCGAGTTTCCGTATTGAACCAGCCGAGTTCAATGTCGGTGGTGCTCTGACGTCCAATGGGTTTACGGTAGAGATTAAAGAAGATTCGGCTAATCCAGGTACTTACATAGGCTTTATTACTGATGGCTTGAACGCTGAAGTTCCTGTATTCACGATTGCTTTCTCTACAAGTGCTTTGGGCGAATATACCTTTACTTTGCTTGAAGCGTTAGACCATGCGGATGGTTTAGATAATAACGATCTGAGCTTCGATCTACCTGTTTATGCGGTTGACACAGACGGCGATGATTCATTGGTTTCGCAACTGAATGTGACCATCGGTGATGATGTTCAAATCATGCAAGACGGCACATTAGATATCGTTGAACCGAATGTTGCTGATTTGGCTGGTGGTATTGTAACGACCAATATGATCGATGTGATGCCAACGCAAAGTGCTGACGGCGCGACAATCACTCAGTTTACTTATGACGGTGTCGTAAACACACTGGATCAAAGCATTTCAGGCGAACAGCAATTTAGCTTCACGGAAGGCGAGCTATATATCACTCTTGGAGGAGAAGTACGCTTTGAGCCAAATCGTAATTTAGACCACACAACGAGCGAAGACATCGTGAAGTCGATTGTGGTGACTTCAAGTGACTTCGATAACGATTCTCTGACTTCTACCGTAACGCTGACGATTACTGATGGTGATAACCCTACGATTGACGTTATTCCAAGCGTAACCCTTTCTGAAACAAATCTGACTGATGGCTCCGCTCCTAGTGGCAGCGCGGTGAGCTCCACTCAAACCATCACATTTACCAACCAAAGTGATGATGTGGTTCGTTTCCGAATTGAACCAACGGAATTCAATACTAACGATGATCTTAAATCGAACGGTTTAGCCGTTGAGTTACGTGAAGAGCCGACAGGGTCGGGTGACTACATTGGTTTTACTACTAGTGCGACGAATGTCGAAACCACGGTATTTACGCTGAGTTTTTCTAGCACCATATTAGGTGAATACACGTTCACACTCATTGAAGCGTTGGACCATCAAGATGCCCGTGGTAACAACGAGCTCAGCTTTGATCTGCCTGTTTATGCGGTAGACAGTGACGGCGATGATTCACTGATGTCTCCGTTAAATGTCACTATCGGTGATGATGTTCAAATCATGCAAGATATTGCGTTAGATATCGTCGAGCCCAACCTTGCAGATGGTACGGTAACAACTAACACCATTGATGTGATGCAAAATCAGAGTGCTGATGGCGCGACGATCACTCAGTTTACTTATGACGGTCAACTACGAACCCTTGATCAGAATGACAATGGTGAACAGCAATTCAGTTTTACTGAAGGCGAACTATTCATCACGCTTCAAGGCGAAGTGCGCTTTGAGCCCAACCGCAATCTCGACCACACGCTGAACGAAGACATTGTGAAATCAATCGTGGTGACATCTAGTGACTCCGATAACGATGTGCTTACCTCAACCGTCACGCTGACCATTACCGATGGTGATATTCCGACCATTGATAATGTGCCAACTGTGAACTTGTCGGAAACCAATCTGAGTGATGGCTCTGCACCAAGCGGTAGCGCGGTTAGCTCAACTCAAACTATTACTTACACCACTCAAAGTGATGATGTGACCAGCTTCCGTATTGAACCGACTGAGTTCAATTTTGGCGGCACTCTCACATCAAACGGATTAGCTGTCGAGCTGAAAGCTGACCCAACCACACCGGGCGGCTACATCGGTTATGTTACTGATGGTTCGAATGTTGAAACCAATGTGTTCACGATTAGTTTCTCGGATACCAATTTAGGTCAATACACCTTCACCTTACTTGAAGCACTAGACCATGTAGATGGCCTCGCAAATAATAATTTGAGTTTCGACTTACCGGTTTACGCGGTCGATAGCGATGGCGATGACTCGTTGGTGTCTCAACTTAACGTGACCATTGGTGATGATGTTCAAATCATGCAAGGTGGTACGTTAGATATCACTGAACCAAATCTTGCAGACGGCACAGTGACAACCAATACCATCGATGTGATGCCAGAACAAAGTGCCGATGGTGCGACGATCACTCAGTTTACGTATGACGGTCAAGTTCGAACACTGGATCAAACGGACACAGGTGAGCAGCAATTTAGCTTCACAGAGGGTGAGTTGTTCATCACTCTTGAAGGTGAAGTACGCTTCGAACCAAATCGCAATCTAGACCACACGGTTAGCGAAGACATCGTCAAATCGATTGTGGTGACCTCAAGCGATTTAGATAACGATGTGGTGACGTCAACGGTCACTCTGACCATTACTGACGGTGATATCCCAACCATTGATGCAGTGCCAAGCGTTACTCTGTCTGAAATCAATCTTAGTGACGGCTCTGCGCCAAGTGGCACTGCAGTTAGTCAAACTGAGACGATTACCTTCACCAATCAAAGTGATGATGTGACCAGTTTCCGTATTGAGCCAACAGAGTTCAATGTGGGCGGTGCACTGAAATCGAATGGATTTGCGGTTGAGATAAAAGAAGATTCGGCTAATCTGGGTACTTACATTGGCTTTATTACCAACGGTTCGGGCGCTGAAATCCCAGTGTTTACGATTGCTTTCTCTACGAGCTCATTGGGTGAATACACCTTTACTCTGCTTGAAGCGTTAGACCATGTAGATGGTTTAGATAAGAACGATCTGAGCTTCGATCTGCCTGTTTATGCGGTCGATACGGACGGCGATGATTCATTGGTGTCTCAGCTAAACGTGACCATCGGTGATGATGTCCAAATCATGCAAGACGGTACGTTAGATATCATCGAGCCAAATCTGGCTGATGGCACAATCACAACCAACACCATTGATGTGATGCCAAATCAGAGTGCTGATGGCGCGACGATCACTCAGTTCACCTATGACGGTCAACTAAGAACACTTGATCAGAATGACACTGGTGAACAGCTGTTCAGCTTCACTGAAGGTGAGCTTTATATCACCCTTGAAGGGGAAGTGCGCTTTGAACCTAATCGCGATCTAGACCACTCAGTTAGTGAAGATATCGTGAAGTCGATTGTCGTGACTTCAAGCGATTTTGATAACGACCCGGTGACTTCAACCATTACGCTGACCATTACTGATGGTGACAATCCGACTATTGATGCGGTGCCGAGCGTATCACTTAAAGAAGCGGATCTCGCTGATGGCTCATTGCCAAGTGGTAGTGCGGTTAGCCAAACGGAAACCATCTCATTCACGAATCAAAGCGATGATGTTGAGAAATTCCGTTTAGAGCCAAGTGAGTTCAACAGTGATGACTCATTGAAATCCGATGGTCTGCCAATTGATCTGAAAGAAGATCCGACAGGCTCAGGTAACTATGTTGGTTTTACAACTAGTGCCTCGAATGTAGAAACACAGATTTTCACATTAAGCTTTAGCGCTGCGACTCTGGGGCAATATACCTTTACGCTGTTGGAGAATATCGACCACGAGGATGGTCGTGGCAATAACG